>JAJZUK010000296.1 GCA_021847125.1 Pseudomonadota bacterium
CGGCGTGACATAGTGGCTGGAGGGATAGACGGTGAAGCGCGGCACGCGCTGGTGCACCCGGCCGGTGAGCGGATCGAACACCGCCAGGCTCTCGATCTCGTCGTCGTCCAGGCTGATGCGTATCGCGGTCTCGGAGTGCTCCGCCGGAAACACGTCGAGCACGTCGCCGCGCACGCGGAAGGTGCCGCGCGCGAATTCGAACTCGTTCCTTTCGTACTGCATCGCCGTCAGGCGCTTGATGATGTCGCGCTGCGCCAGCTTCTCGTGCTCGCGCAGGTGCAGGATCATGCCGTGATAGTCGACCGGATCGCCGATGCCGTAGATGCAGGACACGGTGGCGACGATGATGGTGTCTTTGCGTTCGAGCAGCGATTTGGTCGCCGACAGGCGCATCTGCTCGATGTGCTCGTTGATGCTCGAGTCCTTCTCGATGAACAGGTCGCGCGAGGGCACGTAGGCCTCGGGCTGGTAGTAATCGTAATAGGAGACGAAATACTCGACCGCGTTTTCCGGGAAGAATTCGCGCATTTCCGAATACAGCTGCGCCGCCAGCGTCTTGTTCGGCGCGATCACCAGCGCGGGCCGGCCCTGGCGCGCGATCACGTTGGCCATGGTGTAGGTCTTGCCCGAACCGGTCACGCCGAGCAGGGTCTGGTAGGCGAGGCCGCTTTCCACGCCTTCGACCAGTTTGGCGATGGCCTCCGGCTGGTCGCCGGCGGGCTCGAAATGCTGGTGCAGCTTGAACGGGCTGTTGGGAAAAGTGACGATCAAGGGGTACAATCAGGTCTTTAACAAAACGCGGAAGTCTAGCACGATGAACGCTCCTAACTCACCCTCCCTGCTCTCCGGCGTGCAAATGGCGCCGCGCGACCCCATCCTGGGCCTGACCGAGGCCTATAACGCCGACAAAAACCCGAACAAGGTCAATCTCGGCGTCGGTGTGTACACCGGCGACGACGGCAAGGTGCCGCTGCTCGAATGCGTGCGCCGCGCCGAGCAGCAACTGGTCGCCCAGCCCGTGGCGCGCAACTACCTGCCTATCGACGGCCTCGCCGCCTACGACAAGTCGGTGCAAAGCCTGGTCTTCGGCGCCGACAGCGCCGCGGTAAAAGAAGGCCGCATCATTACCGTGCAGACCCTGGGCGGCACCGGCGGCCTGCGCGTGGGCGGCGATTTCCTGCGCCGCACGGCGCCCAACGCGACCCTGTGGATCAGCGATCCGAGCTGGGAAAACCACCGCGCCGTGTTCGAGAACGCAGGCTTCAAGGTCAACGCCTACCCCTATTACGACGCCAAGACCCGCGGCGTCAATTTCGACGGCATGATCGCCGCGCTCAAGACCATGCCAGCCGGGGATATCGTGCTGCTGCACGCCTGCTGCCACAACCCGACCGGCGTCGACCTGAGCGCAGCCCAGTGGGCGAGCGTAGCCGAGACCATGCAGGCCCGCGGCCTGGTGCCCTTCCTCGACATGGCCTACCAGGGCTTCGGCGACAGCATCGACGCCGACGGCGGCGCGGTGCGCAGCTTCGCCCAGACCGGCATGCCGCTGTTCGTGGCGAATTCGTTCTCCAAGTCGTTCTCGCTTTACGGCGAGCGCGTCGGCACCTTGAACGTGGTTGCGGCCAGCACCGACGAGGCTGCGCGCGTCCTGTCGCAGATCAAGCGCGTGGTGCGCGCGAATTATTCCAACCCGCCCACCTACGGCAGCAAGATCGTCGCCACGGTGCTGACCACGCCTGAGCTGCGCACGCTGTGGGAGCAGGAACTGGGCCAGATGCGCGACCGCATCAAGGCCATGCGCAAACTCCTGGTGGAGAAAATCCATGCGCGCGTGCCCGGCGCCGACTTCAGCTTCATCATGCGCCAGCGCGGCATGTTCTCCTACTCCGGCCTGACCAAGGAGCAGGTGGTGCGCATGCGCGAGGAATTCGCCGTGTATGCGATCGAGAGCGGACGCATCTGCGTCGCCGCGCTCAATACCAAGAATGTCGACTACTCGGCCGATGCCATCGCCAAGGTAATCGGCTGAGCACTGCTTTTCCGGCCGTATCCGGGAGGCTCGCGAAGGATTGCGCTGCCCCCCGGATACCCCCCGATTCCAATTGACCGGAATCGGCCCAGCCTATAAAATACGCGCCTTCCTGAACCCGTTTTAAGCAGGTCAGGGTTCACAATTCCCCGATAGCTCAGCCGGTAGAGCGACGGACTGTTAATCCGCAGGTCCGAGGTTCGAACCCTCGTCGGGGAGCCATTAGATTCAAGCACTTGCGCCAGTTCTTCGGACTGGCCTCGTGCATCCGGGGGCTACTCACCCTGGCAATATTTGCGGCCATCCGCGGCCCCCTCGCGATGCGACGGGGCCGGCAGTATTTGCACTGCACCGGCACCACCTCTTCGAAAGGAGTACTTGAGATGTATGCGACCCCGATACTGCAATACCTGAAGAAGAACGGCCAGCAGCTCGATCTGGAGATCGCCGCCGCCACCGGGATCCCGCTGCCCAAGGTACGCCTTTCCCTGTCTGACCTTTCGGCGCGCGGCGAAATATCGCGGTGCAGCGTCACCCGGTTCAACGACGGCAAGACGGTTGAAGGCATGCTCTGCAGGATCGCTGGAACCATTCCACCCAAGACCCCGGGCAGGAAGCCCAGCAACTAGCGGGCGGCCGATGGGACGGTGACGGCGAACACACCGTTCCACCCATGACGCGCTCCATCGAGCGCGCGCACCCGTGTCCTTACGCGCTCTGTTCCCCTGCGCGGCGCGCCTCAGTCCCGAAGCCTGGGCTGCGGGACCGGAACGCGCACGACAAGCACCGATCTATTTCTTGGCAGGCTCGGCCGGTTTGGTTTCTTGCGCCGGCGCCGCCGCAGGTGCAGGCGCAGCAGCCGGCGCAGGCGTAGCCGCCGGTGCCGGCGAAGAGGTTTGCGTGATCTCGATTTTTGCTTTTGCC
>JAJZUK010000297.1 GCA_021847125.1 Pseudomonadota bacterium
GGCGTTTCCGGATGCGTCCAGTCTGCGCGCCGCCGCTGTTCGGCCTGAGGCATGGCGTAGAAATGAAAGGGCTGCCGCGAGGAGACTCGCGACAGCCCTGTCTTGCGCCGCCGACGCTGCAACCAATATCGCTGCGACGTTCGCGAAGGATGCCTGGTCTGTGAATCACATCCGGCGCACATCTTGTTGCGCTTCGGCCTTACTCGCGGCGCGCGCCGCCGACAAGCATCTCGTCGGTGGCGAGCTTCCGGGGCGGTCGCGGCGAAATGTGCGCAATCAGCATCCGGCCGATCTCGATGCCGGGCCGCTCGACCAGATGGCGCGTCACTGCGGCGACCACGGCCGTCGTGAAGAGCGCGCCACTGCCGAGCAGAACGAGGTGGAGCAGGGGGCGGCCGGTGGTGATCGGGCGCATCAGCCGATCGACGTGTTCAAGCACACTGAAATGCAGAAGATAGGCGCTGTAGCTGATGTCGCCGAGAAAGCGTGTGATCCGGTTGACGAGAAGAGGCAGCGGCGCGCGTGCCAGCGCATAGGCACTCAATGCGAAGAGTACGCCGTAACCTATGTGACCCGGGAAGCGATGAACGAGGGCAAGTGGCGTTGCGCTCCAATTGATCGGCAATCCGAGCGCCAGCACGACCAGCAGGATGAGAGCGGCGCGCCAATGGACATTCGCGGGTAGGTATTTTTCGAATCGCGCGAGTGCCTCGCGATCGGGTCCGAGCAATCGGTACAGAAGCAAGCCACAGCCGAACACCGGCAATTGGGTCGGCAGCGAGAAGAAGGCGAATTCGTGGACGAGGTCGTGCGGTGCACCCGGATAAAGTCGGCCGGCGAGCGCATCGAGCGCCGGCAGCGACAGGGCCGAAATGACGATCATCACGGCCAGCAGAATGGCTGTTCGCTTCAGGGAATTGGCGAAAAACAGCAGCAACGGCAGCAACAGGTAGAATTGCATTTCGACCGCGACAGACCAGCCGCCCGGCACGACGCCGTTGAGGGCATGAAGACCGAAGCCGTGCAGGAAGAGCGCCGCCAAGGCGACGTCCGTGGACTCGAGGCCGTGCGGGGCGCCCCATCGCGGGCCGAAGCCGTCGTTCAGGAGATAGAGCGCGATGGCGCACCAGAACATCGGCGCGATGCGAAACAGGCGGCGGATGTAGAAGGCGGTTAGCGGTGCAGGCTCGGCGGCGCGGCCCTTGAGCGACATTGCCAATGTCAAGGCTGAAACGACGAAAAAGAGCTGCACACCGGCATAGCCGCGCCCGAGAATCTCGCCGAGCAGCGGCGGCAGGCCCTCGGTCATCAGGCTCGCGTGCAACATGAAGACGGCCAGAAAAGCGAGGCCGCGGAGCGCATCGATGAAGTCGTAGTGCGCCGGCCTCGGCGCGCTGCTTTTGGCGACAAGTGGCTTCGGCGATCCGGCGCAATGGCGCGCCGGTCCAGGACAATCCGACGGACGTTCGGGCATTAGGCAAACCGCATAATCCGCGCCGAACAGAAGTGTCCCGTCCGGGCGGTGAAAGAGGCTCAAGGCGTGTAGACGCACGCTCGACGGATCCGCGATACGCGCGCTGCGGATGCCATACGTGGATGAAGACACTTCACGCAATCGGTTTGCGGTCCCAGGACCGTCGATCCAAGCTGGTGAAAGTGAGCGGCGTGAATGGCGCGACAAGCGCCGCCGGCTCAAGTGCCTCTTGCGGCAGTAGACCGCGCTGATGGCGGTCGGTCAAGGCTCATCTTGAGCGCGGCTTTGGTGTGCGATGACGTGCCGCTTGCTCAGCCTTGCACAAGCCGCGCGCGGGCGGGTCAGCTCCGCGGGCTCATTTTCCGGACTGCCCGAGCCGTTTCATCTTGGTGAGCCAGCTGCGATGGCGCCATTCGCTCGCGCTCTCGACGTTGCCGCACAAGGTTTCACGGATTGGGCCGATGCCGCACATGCCGAGAACGTTGCGCTCGAGACTGCGCAGGCTGTAGGCGCCAAGAATGTAACGGTAGACGAGGGCCGGCATGCCCATGGTGAGGACGACGCGCGCGCTCTTGCCGGCGAGTGTCCTGCTCCAGGTGCGATGGACCGGATCGACCATTCTGAACAGAAAGTGCGTGCGGAACACTTGTTCGAGAAAGGCCTTCATGAGCGCCGGCATGGTGCCAAGCCAGAGCGGATAGATGATGACGAGATGATCGGCCGAGGCGATCGAGGCCTGCGCCGGCGCGAGCGAGGCTGGCAGCGGAGCGGTGTCGAATTCCTGCTTGTTGCGCAAAAAAGGAATGTCGAGCTTGGCGATCTCGAGCGTCTCGACCGCATGGCCCGCGGCGGTGGCGCCTTTCGCATAGGCTTCGGCCAGCGCGTGGCAGAAATGACCGCCCTGCGGATCCGGGTGGCCTTGGATGATGAGGATCCGCCGTGCCATGCTTGCCGCCTTCGCGTCTAAGATGGAGATCATCTACAGGCCGGCAGGCCGCGCCTCGTTGATCTGGATCACGGCCGGCTTTGCCATGCGATTTGCCGGCCGGCAAAACGCGTAAGTTTGTCAATTCCACAGGCTGGGAGTCGTCTAAGCGCGGTGAATCGCGGCGCGCTTTTTCGCAGCCCCTTCGATTCACGCCTCAGTCCAGTTCAGCGAGGCGCCTGTCGATCAGCCGGCGCTGCGGCGCGAGGCGGGCGAGGTCGCGCGCCTTCCGGTAGGCGATGCGGGCCTCGGCGTGGCGCTCCATGCGGCGCAAGAGGTCGGCGCGCACGGCATGGAGCAGATGATAGTCGGGAAGGCTGCCGCGTGCGGCAAGCGATTCGACGAGCGCGAGCGCCCGCGCCGGCCCGTCGACCATCGACACAGCGGCGGCATGGTTGAGTTCCACCACCGGCGTCGGATGCAGGCGCAAGAGAACTTCGTAGAGGCCGACGATCTGGCGCCAATCGGTTTCCTCGTAGCGCGGCGCG
>JAJZUK010000298.1 GCA_021847125.1 Pseudomonadota bacterium
ATGTGCTGAATGCCAACAGACCCTACGCCGTGGCGCCCAGGTCCAGCGCGCGCTTGCGCGAACGCGCGAGCGCCTCCGCATCCGGCCCGGGCTCGCCCCAGCCGCGCGCGTGCTCCAGGGCTATTTGCGCCAGTGCCTGGATCCAGGCGTCGCTTTCGTTGAGGCAGGGGATGAGGTGGAACTCCTTGCCGCCCGCGTTGAGGAATTCGGCCCGGCATTCCATGCCGATTTCTTCCAGCGTCTCCAGGCAATCGGCGACGAAGCCGGGGCAGATCACGTCGACCCGGCGCAGGCCCTGTTTGCCCCATTGCGCCAGCGTCGCCGCGGTATAGGGTTGCAGCCATTGGGCGCGCCCGAAACGCGACTGGAAGCTGAGCTGGTACTGCTCCGGCGCCAGCGCCAGCGCCTCGGCCAGCAGGCGCGCGGTCTTCTGGCACTCGCAGTGATAGGGGTCGCCGCGCTCCAGGGTGAAGCGCGGCAGCCCGTGAAAACTCATCAGCAGCTTGTCCGGCCTGCCGTGTTGCGTCCAATGCTTGCGCACGCCCTCGGCCAGCGCCGCGATATAAGCCGGATGGTCGTGAAAATGCTTGACCAGGCGCAGCTCGGGGATGTTGCGCGTGCGGCTGAGGCTTGCCGACACCGCGTCCAGGGTGGTGGCCGTGGTGCTGGCGGCATATTGCGGATACAGCGGCAGCACCAGGATGCGCTCGCAGCGCTGCTGTTTAAGTCGCGCCAGCACCGACGCAATCGAGGGCTCGCCGTAGCGCATGGCGAAATCGACCACCAGCGCGGGGTGCCCCTGCGCGCCCAGATAATCGCGCAGCAGCTTTGCCTGGCGTTCGGTGTGCGCCCTGAGCGGGGAGCCGTCCTGGTCCCAGATCAGCGCGTACTTGGCCGCGGATTTTGCCGGCCGCAGATTGAGGATCACGCCGTTCAGGATCAGCCACCACAGCGGCCGCGGAATTTCGACCACGCGCGGATCGGACAGGAACTCCTTCAGGTAGCGGCGCACCGCTGCGCGCGTCGGCGCCTCGGGCGTGCCCAGATTGACCAGCAGGATCGCGGTGCGCGCCGGGGTGCCGTGCGCAAAGGCGGGTTCGGCCAGGAAGGGCATGAATGGTGGCGGCAGAGCGCTCAGCTGGCCGAAAGTGCGCTCGAGAGCAGCTTTGCCGTGATGTCGACGATCGGAATCACGCGCTCGTAGGCCATGCGTGTCGGGCCGATCACGCCGACCGTGCCGACCACCTGTCCGTCCACGGCATAGGGCGCGGTGACGACGCTGCACTCGTCGAGCACCGAGGCGCCGGACTCCCCGCCGATGAAAATCTGCACCCCTTGCGCGCGCGTGCTCATATCCAGGATTTGCACGAACAGGGTCTTCTTGTCGAACAGGTCGAACAGCTCCCGTAGCCGCGCCATGTTGGAGGAGAGGTCGGTCGAATCGAGCAGATTTTTTTCGCCCGAAATGACGTAGTTCTCGTGGGTTTCGTTCAAAGCCTGCTTGCCCGCAGCCAGCGCCGTGGTCATGAGCGCGGTCAGGTCCTGATGCAGCTGCTTCAATTCCTCCTGCATGCGCCGGCGGATTTCGTCGAACGTATAGCCGGCATAGTTCTGGTTGAGGAAGTTTGCCGCCATGGTGAGCTGCGCCGGCGTATAGGTCTTGTCGGTAAACAGGATGCGGTTCTGCACGTCTCCGTCCGGGGTGACGATGATCAGCAGAATGCGCTTTTCCGAGAGCGCAAGAAACTCGATATGGCGGAAAGCGGCACTCTTGCGCCGCGGCGAAGCGACCACGCCGGCGAAATGCGACAGCTGCGACAGCAGCTGCGAGGCCGAGCTGATCAGGCGCTGCGGATTGTCCGGATGCAGATTGCCCTCGATTTCCTTCAGCTCGACTTGCTCCAGCGGCTTGATCGTGAGCAGGGTGTCGACAAAAATGCGGTAGCCGCGCGGCGTGGGTATGCGCCCGGCCGAGGTGTGGGGGCTGGAGATAAACCCCAGCTCCTCCAGGTCGGACATGATGTTGCGTATTGTCGCCGGCGACAGGTCCAGGCCGGAATAGCGCGACAGCGCGCGCGAGCCTACCGGCTGGCCCTCGGCGATATAGCGCTCCACCAGGGTTTTGAGCAGAATCTGGGCGCGGCGGTCAAGCATGGCCGTATTCTAACCAAAATTTACCTGTCTCCATCAACACGAAATGGGGGCGATGTGGTTTAATTTCAACGTGATGTCTCCCGCGTTCCAAACGGTCGCCCTGATCGGCCGCTATAACACTACCGAAATCGCCGAGTCGCTGCTCGATCTGGCGGGGCTGCTGCAACAACGCGGCTGCACCGTGCTCATCGAAAAGGAAACCGCCGCCAATATCGGCGAACACAGCTTCACTACCGCCGATTATGCGGCCATCGGCGCGCGGGCCGACCTTGCGGTGGTGCTCGGGGGCGATGGCAGCATGCTGTCGGCCGCGCGCAACCTGGTGGCCCACGGGGTGCCGCTGGTCGGGGTCAACCAGGGGCGCCTCGGCTTCATGACCGACATCGCGTTCTCGCGCATGCGCGAAACCATCGAGTTGCTGCTGTCGGGCCGCTACACCATAGGCGAGCGCACCATGCTCGAGGCCCAGGTGTTGCGCGGGGAAAAGGAAATATTCGCCACCCAGGCGCTCAACGACATCGTGGTCAACAAGGGCGGCACCGGCCGCATGATCGAATTCCTGGTGCATATCGACGGCCAGTTCGTCTACGACCTGCGCTCCGACGGCATCATCGTGGCTACGCCCACCGGCTCCACCGCGTACGCGCTCTCATCCAACGGCCCGATCCTGCAGCCCAATGTGCCCGGCATCGCCCTGGTCCCGGTGTGTCCGCACACGCTGTCCAACCGCCCGATCACGGTGAGCGACCGCTGCGTGATCGAGATCACCATCAAGCAGCGCGGCGTC
>JAJZUK010000299.1 GCA_021847125.1 Pseudomonadota bacterium
TTTCCTAAATCGAAGCCGGCTGCGCCGCTGGCGGAAGCCATGCGCCCGCAGTCGCTGACCGAGGTAGTCGGGCAGCCCCATTTGCTCGGTCCGGGCAAGCCGCTGCGGCTCGCATTCGAGTCGGGCAAGCCGCATTCGATGATCCTGTGGGGCCCGCCGGGCGTGGGCAAGACCACGCTGGCGCGGCTGATGGCGAGCGCCTTCAACGCCGAATTCATCGCACTGTCCGCTGCGTTCTCGGGAGTGAAGGAGATTCGCGAAGCGGTGCAGCACGCCGAGGCGGTGCTGGCGCAGTCGGGCCGGCCCACTATTCTTTTTGTCGACGAAGTACACCGCTTCAACAAGGCGCAGCAGGACGCGTTCCTGCCCTTCGTCGAGCAGGGCCTGTTCACGTTCATCGGCGCCACCACCGAAAACCCTTCGTTCGAGGTGAACAGCGCGCTGCTCTCGCGCGCCGCCGTGTATGTGCTGAAGAGCCTGAACGAAGACGAACTCGGGCAGTTGCTCCAGCGCGCCTTGGGCGGCCCGCTTGCCGGTCTGCAATTCGATGCGAGCGCGCGCGAGCGGCTGATCGGGTTCGCCGACGGCGATGCGCGCCGCCTGCTCAATCTGCTCGAAATCATCCAGACCGCCGCGGGCGAGGACACGCGCAGCATCGACGGCGCTTTCATCGACAACGCGCTGTCGCGCAATCTGCGCCGCTTCGACAAAGGCGGCGATGCGTTCTACGACCAGATCTCGGCGCTGCACAAAAGCGTGCGCGGCTCGAGTCCGGACGCGGCGCTGTATTGGATGGTGCGCATGCTCGACGGCGGCGCCGACCCGCTATACCTCGGGCGGCGCCTGGTGCGCATGGCGAGCGAAGACGTGGGCCTCGCCGACCCGCGCGCGCTGCGCCTCGCGCTGGACGCCTGCGAGACCTATGAGCGCCTGGGCTCGCCCGAGGGTGAACTCGCGCTGGCCGAGGCGGTGATCTATCTCGCCTGCGCCGCGAAGTCGAACGCGGTGTACGTCGCGTATAATGAGGCCCGAGCGTTCATCGGACAGGACAAGTCGCGGCTGGTGCCGGAGCATTTGCGCAACGCGCCGACCAAGCTGATGAAGGATCTGGGTTATGGGCGCGAATACCGCTACGCCCACGACGAGCCGGATGCCTATGCGGCGGACGAGCACTATTTTCCGGACGGCATGCCCGAGATGAACTGGTACCGGCCGACGCCGCGCGGCCTCGAAGGCAGGATATCGGAGAAGCTTGCCTACCTGCGCGAGCTCGATCGAAAAGCGAAGAAATCTTAAACGTTGATCCCCCGGATTTTCCCATGCTAGACATCCAATTACTGCGTAATGATCTTGCAGGCGTAGCGAATCGGCTCGCGGCGCGGCCGTTCCATCTCGATGGGATGGAGTTTCAGGTGCTGGAGCAGGAGCGCAAGATGGTGCAGACGCGCACCCAGGAACTGCAGTCGGCGCGCAACAGCCTGGCGAAGCGCATCGGCCAGGCCAAGGGCAAGGGCGAAGATGTCTCCGCGCTGATGAACGAGGCGGCCGAGGCCAACGCCGAGCTGCAGTCGCTCGAAGCCAAGCTGCTGCAGATCCAGGGCAAGCTGCAGGATTTCCTGTTGCTGATCCCCAACTTGCCGCATGCGAGCGTGCCGCCGGGACGATCGGCGGACGACAATGCCGAAATGCGCCGCATCGGTACGCCGCGCCAGTTCGATTTTCAGGTGAAGGACCATGTCGATCTGGGCGAGACGCTGGGCATGCTCGACTTCGCCACGGCCACCAAGATCAGCGGCGCGCGCTTCTCGCTCATGACCGGAGCGCTCGCGCGCCTGCATCGTGCGCTGGCCCAGTTCATGCTCGACGTGCATACGCGCGAGCATGGCTATACCGAGGTATATGCGCCTTATCTGGTGAACGCGGCGAGCATGCGCGGCACCGGACAGCTGCCGAAGTTCGAAGAGGATTTGTTTGCCGTGCCGCGCGGCGAGGAAGGCAAGTTCTACCTGATCCCCACCGCCGAGGTGCCGGTCACCAATATCGTGCGCGACGAGATCGTGCCGCTGGAACTGCTGCCGCTCAAGTTCGTCTGCCATACGCCCTGCTTCAGAAGCGAGGCCGGCTCCTACGGCAAGGACACGCGCGGCATGATCCGCCAGCACCAATTCGACAAGGTCGAACTGGTGCAGATCATTCATCCGGAGAAATCCTACGAGGGTCTGGAGCAGTTGACGGGGCATGCGGAGATCATCCTGCAGCGGCTGGAATTGCCCTACCGTGTGGTGGCGCTGTGTACCGGCGACATGGGTTTCTCCGCGGCCAAAACCTACGATATCGAGGTATGGTTGCCCGGGCAGAACGCCTACCGCGAGATTTCCTCCTGCAGCAATTTCGAGGCGTTTCAGGCGCGGCGCATGCAGGCGCGGTTTCGCAACGAAAAAGGCAAACCCGAGCTGGTGCATACCTTGAACGGCTCGGCGCTGGCTGTAGGGCGCACCTTAGTCGCCGTTCTGGAGAACTATCAGAACGCCGATGGCAGCGTGACCGTGCCGGCGGCGCTGCGGCCCTATTTGGGCGGTTTGGAGCGCATCGCGCGGAGCAGTTGAATTTCCGTCTACCGTGCTGGCGGCCTTGCTGGTAAAATGCGCCCCGAAGGAAGTCTCCACCTCTTCGGGTGGTCCCGACCTTCGGTCTCCCACCTTGGGGGACCTGCCCGGAAAGGTGGCTGAGTGGTCGAAAGCGCCGGACTCGAAATCCGGTGTACGGTTCTCCGTACCGTGGGTTCGAATCCCACCCTTTCCGCCAAATCAAGAAAAGCGATCGACGGTCGCTTTTTTTATTGGTGCGCCAGGCATGGCGCGTAGCGCCGTGACTGGCGCTGTTGGAACCGCTGTGGTGGCGGGAAAGACGACTTGGAGGTGAAAGTCCTCTACACACC
>JAJZUK010000300.1 GCA_021847125.1 Pseudomonadota bacterium
TTTCTCACCTTTTCACAGCCGCCCATCGCGAGCGCCTCGTCCACCACCGGCTTGAGCGGGATTTCCTTGCCGCCGCGGAACTGCCCGTCGGCCGTGATCACCTCGGTGGCGCCGGCATCGATGATCCGTTCCTGCAGGCTTTTTGCGGAAAAGCCGCCGAACACCACCGAGTGCGTCGCGCCGATGCGCGCGCACGCCTGCATCGCGGTCACCACCTCGATCGACATCGGCATGTAGATCAGGACGCGGTCGCCTTTGTTGATGCCATGCGCCTTCAGCGCGTTCGCGAGCTGGCACACCTTGTGGTACAGGTCTTGGTAGCTGATACGCGTGACCTTGCCGTCGTCCGCCTCGAAGATGATGGCGATCTTGTCCGGTTGGGTTTTCAGGTGGCGGTCAAGGCAGTTGTAGGACGCGTTCAGCTCGCCGTCGTGGAACCACTTGAAGAACGGCGCCTTGGATTCGTCGAGCACTTTGGTGAAGGCTTTGTGCCACAGCAGGTTTTCCTTTGCCAGCCGTCCCCAGAATCCCTCGAAATTGCGTTCCGCTTCGCTGCACAAGGCCTGGTAGGCGGCCATGCCGGGCACATTGGCTTGCTTGATGAAATCCGCCGAAGGCGGGAACACCCGGGTTTCGTTCAGTACCGATTCGATCTGCGCAGACATGACAACGGTCTCCTCTTCCCTATGCTGAATAACCAAGGGCCAAATGGCGATTGTGTCTGGAATTATGAGAAGCCAGCCTTACAGGACGCTTACGCTCGGGCGGCTTCGCGCAAATCAAAACACTAATCAGGGATTTTGTAAAGGCAGCCGCCGGCGCGGCATGCAGCTGCGGCCCATGCCGCGTTGACGCAACGCACGCAAAGATGGTAACTTCCGGCGCACCTGATGCGGCGCAACAAACCCGGCGCACGCACGCCTTCCCACCATTTTCCCCCGCCACGCTGAAATCACCATGACCCGACCCCTAGACGGCATTGTCGTCGTCGCCCTGGAACATGCCATCGCCGCCCCGCTCGCCACGCGGCATCTGGCCGACAACGGCGCGCGCGTGATCAAGATCGAGCGCCCCGGAAGCGGCGACTTCGCGCGCGCCTACGACCAGCGCGTGCGCGGCCTCGCCTCGCATTTCGTCTGGACCAACCGCGGCAAGGAAAGCGTCACGCTGGACCTGAAGCACGCGCAGGCGCTGCCGGTGTTGCACCGCCTGATCGAGCGCGCCGACGTGTTCGTGCAGAACCTGGCCCCGGGCGCGGCGGCCCGCCTCGGATTGGACGCGGCATCGATACACCGCATCAATCCGCGCGTCGTCGTCTGCGGCGTTTCCGGCTACGGCGAGGGCGGACCGTATCGCGACAAGAAGGCCTACGATCTGCTGATCCAGGCCGAAGC
Source organism: Pseudomonadota bacterium (assembly GCA_021847125.1). The sequence continues at coordinate 1,395 of JAJZUK010000300.1, forward strand.
GGGATTTCTCTCCATTACCGGCGAAGGCGCGGACATGGCCAAGTCGGGCATATCCATTGCGGACATCGCCGGCGGAATGTACGCCTACAGCGGCATACTCAACGCGCTGCTGCTGCGCGCGCGCACCGGCCGTGGCAGCAATATCGAGGTGTCGCTGCTCGACTGCCTGGCGGAATGGATGGGTTATCCGCTGTACTACGCGTTCGACGGCGCGGCTCAGCCGGCGCGCACCGGCGCCATGCACGCGACCATCTATCCCTATGGCCCGTTCCAGGCCGGCGACGGCAAGACCGTGATGATCGCGATTCAGAACGAACGCGAGTGGGTGCTGTTCTGCGACAAGGTACTCGGCGCGCCGGAACTCGCGCGCGATCCGCGCTTCGAATCGAATGCCGCGCGCAGCAGCAACCGGCGGCAACTCGAGCCCATCCTGCACCAGCGGCTGGCGCAATTGGGCGCGGCCGAGCTGATCGCACTGCTGGACGACGCGAGCATCGCCAACGCCTCGGTCAACTCGCTCGAAGGCCTGCGCCAGCACCCGCAATTGAGCGCGCGCGGGCGCTGGGCCGAAATCGCCTCGCCCGCGGGGCCCCTGCCCGCGCTGCGGCCGCCGCCTTTGTCCGACGCTTATGCCCCGGCGATGGGAGACATCCCGGCGCTGGGCGCGCACACCGACCGGGTGCTCGCCTGGCTGGGCTATGGCGAGCACGAAATCGCGGCGCTGCGCGCGGGCGGTTTGATCTAGCGCAAACCGTCGCCGCGCGCGCCGATTTGCGACACGGCAAAGGTGGTAAGATTTCCGGACGGCTGGGTCGGGCGATCCAGCGAATGCCGGCAGCCCCGGCGCTCATTGCGACTGCGATCCACACTGCCACTGCAATCCCCATTGCCACTGCCATCCGCCTTATCCATCCAGCGAGACCAACATGACCTCCATCAAGCAGGAAGACCTGATCCAGAGCATTGCCGACGCGCTGCAGTTCATCAGCTACTATCACCCGAAGGATTATCTTGCCCACCTCGCCCGTGCCTACGAGCGCGAGCAGGCCCCGGCGGCCAAGGACGCAATCGCGCAGATCCTCACCAACTCGCGCATGTGCGCCGAAGGCCACCGCCCCCTGTGCCAGGACACCGGCATCGTCAACGTGTATCTGAAGATCGGCATGGAGGTGCGCTGGGACGGTTTCAAGGGGTCGGTCACCGATGCGGTCAACGAGGGGGTGCGCCGCGCCTACACCGATCCGGACAATACGCTGCGCAGTTCGGTGCTGGCCGATCCGCTGTTCACGCGCAAGAACACCAAGGACAACACGCCCGCGGTGGTGCACATGGAAGTGGTGCCGGGCGACAAGGTCGAGGTCACGGTCGCGGCCAAGGGCGGCGGCTCGGAAGCGAAGTCCAAGTTCGCCATGCTCAACCCTTCGGATTCGGTGGTGGACTGGGTGCTGAAGACCGTGCCGACCATGGGCGCCGGCTGGTGCCCGCCGGGGATCCTCGGCATCGGCGTCGGCGGCACGGCCGAGAAGGCCATGATG
>JAJZUK010000301.1 GCA_021847125.1 Pseudomonadota bacterium
TCGGCAACGGCACCGTCGGCGCGCTGATCGACGCGCATGCGAATATCACTTGGAGCTGCTTTCCCCGCTTCGATGGCGACCCCGTATTCTGCGCCCTGCTCAAGGATTCCGACGACCACGGATTTTTCGCCATCGAACTCGCCGATTGCGCACGAGCCGAGCAACGCTATCTCGAGAACACAGCGATTCTGCAGACTCGCCTTTACGACCGACAAGGCGGCGCCGTGGAGATCACCGACTTCGCGCCGCGTTTCGGGCAATACGGCCGCACCTTCCGGCCGATGATGCTGGTCCGCCGCATCCGGCGGCTTGGCGGCAGCCCGCGTTTGACGGTGCGCCTGCGGCCCGCCTGCGATGACGGCGCAGGCCGTCCTGCGGTAACCTGGGGCAGCAACCATATCCGCTATGTGGCGCCGGCGCTCACGCTACGGCTGACCACCGATGCGTCGCTGACTGCGATATTGCAGGAGACGCCTTTCTTCCTTGAAGACAGCGCAACCCTGCTGCTCGGAGCCGACGAAACCGTGCACGAAACCGCGAGCGAGGTGGGGCGCCGTTTTTTCGAGGAAACTGCGCAGTACTGGCGCGAGTGGGTACGCAATCTGGGCATTCCCTACGAATGGCAGGAGGCCGTGATCCGCGCCAGCATCACCCTCAAACTTAACGCCTACGACGACACCGGCGCCATTGTGGCCGCCATGACCAGTTCGATTCCAGAAGCGGCCGACAGCGGCCGCAACTGGGATTACCGCTATTGCTGGCTGCGTGACGGCTATTTCGTGGTCAATGCGTTAAATCGGCTGGGCGCGACGCGCACCATGGAGCGCTACCTCGGTTATATCGTCAATATCGCCGCCAATGCTGGCGGCGGTCCGTTGCAGCCGGTCTACGGCATCGACGGACGTGCCGAGTTGAAGGAGCGCGAAGTGGCGGCACTGGAAGGTTATCGCGCCATGGGACCAGTGCGCATCGGCAACCTCGCCTACCGCCAGGTGCAGCACGACGTCTATGGCTCGGCCATCCTCGCGGCAACCCACATTTTTTTCGATCAGCGTCTGAACCGGCGCGGCGACGAAGCGCTGTTTCGGCGCCTCGAAGCCCTGGGCGAGCAGGCGAGGCGCTGCTATGACCAGCCCGATGCCGGATTGTGGGAGTTGCGAGGCAGCGCGCGCGTGCATACCTTCTCTGCCGTGATGTGCTGGGCGGCCTGCGATCGCTTGGCCCGGATTGCCGCCCGCCTGGAATTGACCGAGCGCGCGGCCTATTGGCGGGAGCAGTCGCGACAGATGCATGAAACCATCAGCCAGCGCGCCTGGAGCAAACGGCGCGGCGCCTTTGTTTCCACTTTCGGCGGCGAGGCGATGGATGCGAGCCTGCTCCTGCTCGCCGAAGTCGGCTTCCTCGATGCGGCCGATCTGCGCTTTGGCACAACGGTCAACGCCGTCGAGAAGGAATTGCGCCGCGGCGATTTCATTTTCCGCTACGTCGAGAAAGACGACTTCGGCGAACCGGAGAACGCCTTCCTCGTCTGCACCTTCTGGTACGTCAATGCCCTGGCCGCGCTGAATCGGCGAGAGGAGGCACGCGCGCTGTTCGAGAAATTGCTGGCCTGCCGCAACTGCCACGGCTTGCTCGCCGAGCACATCGATCCGCGCAGCGGCGAACAATGGGGAAACTACGTGCAGACCTACAGTATGGTCGGGCTGATCAACTCCGCGATACGACTGTCGATACGCTGGGATCAGGCGTTCTGAAGCTTAACAGGCTGTTGAAAGACTCTTCCCTGACACGAATACGCGCGTCATCATGACGCTCTCCCAGAGGGAATCGTTTTTCTTTTTCAATAGCCCTGACTTGGGGGATCTAAAAGGGGGCGTCGCCCCCTTTTTCAGCACCCTGTTAACCGGCGGCTGAACGCCGGCGCCCATCCAGCCTTCGATTTCCCGCGCATGGCGCCCTGTGCATGCCGCCTCAGGCACCATCGCGCTTGCCGAACAACTCGGTACGCGCCGCGGAACTGATCGCCACTACCGCCGGATGCGTCAGCCGGCGCTCCACCGAGATCGCGTAAAAGCGCTCGCTCACCGCGTCGGTGCGGCCCAGGGCGCGCACGCCGTACTGCCGCGGCACCTCTGCGGCAACGGCCGAGGGAACGACGAATATGCCGGTTCCTGCCTTGCCGAAAGCTGTGATCAGCGCGCCATCGTCGAACTCGCCTACTATTTTCGGCCGCACGCCTATGCTCTCGAACCACTGCATCAATCCGGCGCGGACCGCGGCGTCCTCGCCCGGCAGCAGCAGGGGCGCGCCGTCGAGGCAGCGCGGAAACCGCCCCGGGTGCTTGCGCGCCAGCGCGGGCGTGGCGAAAAAAGTGAGCCCGCACTCGCCCAGCAGATGGTTGAAGCCGCGTATGCTCATGCTGACGGGCATGGGACCGTCGGCGATCACCAGGTCCAACCGGTGGATCGCCAGGTCCGCCATGAGACCGGCGAGCTTGCCTTCGCGGCAGACGATGCGCAGCGCTTCGGGCAGGCATACCGCCGGTTCCAGCAGCCGGTAGGCCACCGATTTCGACACCGAATCGGCCACGCCTACCCGGAACAGCAGCGGCAGGCTGCCGCCGCGGTGGCGCAGCGCCTCCTCCAGTTCCTCGCCCACCGTAAACATTTCGTCGGCGTAGCCGAGCACCATGCGCCCCGCCTCGGTGAGTTCGAGCCGGCGGCCGGCACGCGCGAACAGCTTATGCCCGAGGGCCTCCTCGAACGCGCTCAGCTGTCCGCTGATGGTCTGCGGCGTAAGGTGCAGACGCTCGCAGGCGCGCGCAATGCCGCCGGCCTTGGCCACGGTCCAGAAGTAGCGCAGGTGCTTGTAGTTGAGCCTGGTCATCGCAGCGCCTCACTTCGTTTTTCTCGAATAATAGATA
>JAJZUK010000302.1 GCA_021847125.1 Pseudomonadota bacterium
ACCAGCCGGTGCACGCCTAGCGTAAGATGCGCCTGTGCGCGCCGCCACCGAGCGCCAAAGCGCAGAAAGGCGCCATGAAAACCCCGAAAAGAATCCAGCCGCTGATCGAAGAAGGCCTCATCGACGAGGTCCTGCGCCAGCTCATGAGCGGCAAGGAGGCCGAAGTCTACGTCGTCCGCTGCGGCGAGCATGTCCGTTGCGCGAAGGTATACAAGGAGGCCGCGAAGCGCAGCTTCCGCCAGAGCGTGCAGTACACCGAAGGCCGCAAAGTGAAGAACAGCCGGCGTGCGCGCGCCATGGAAAAGGGTTCCCGCTATGGGCGCCAGGAGCAGGAACAGGCCTGGCAAAGCGCCGAAGTGGACGCGTTGCACCGCCTCGCCGCAGCCGGAGTACGCGTTCCGCGGCCGTACAATTTCCTCGAGGGTGTGCTGCTGATGGAACTGGTGACCGATGAAAGCGGCAACGCGGCACCGCGGCTCAACGATCTTGCGCTGAGCGAAGCTGTCGCGCGCGACTATCACCAGACGCTGGTGCGGCAGGTCGTGCGCATGCTCTGCGCCGGCATCGTCCACGGCGACCTGTCCGAATACAACGTGCTGGTGGGCGCCGACGGTCCCGTCATCATCGACCTGCCCCAGGCCGTAGACGCGGCGGGCAACAACAGTGCCGGCGCCCTGATCGAGCGCGACATCGAAAATCTGACTGCCTACTTCGGCCGCTTTGCCCCGGACCTGCGCCGCACCGACTACGGCAAGGAAATCTGGTCCATCTACGCGAGCGGCAAGCTGCACCCGGAGATTGCGCTGAGCGGCACCTTTGCCCGCAACGAAAAGCCGGCCGACGTCGGCGGCATCATGCGCGAAATCGACGATGCGGCAAAGGAGGACGCCGCACGCCGCGCGCGCAAACAGGCGCAATAGCGATAACTGGGCTTCCCCGGCGACAGCCCAGAAACTAGCGCTGTCCCTGACGCGATTGCAGGAATCCCCGGTACTTCAGGTCTTCCTTCAACAAGTGCGCCACCAGCAGCTGTTTGACCTTCAATCCCTTCACGGCCCAAACGAAGCTGAATTCGGCCTGCTCAAATTCCCTGAGCAGGCCGCCAAACTGCGACCATAACGCAGCATGTTTGGCCGCGTGAGCCGCCGCGTGCGGATACTTCCATTTCGCCAGCAGTTCCTCTTCATGTTTGAAATGATTTGCAGCTTCGGACAACATCAAGTCCATCGCCTGCCTGACGGTTGCCTTGTCTTTCGCCGCGACAATGGCCAGATTGAGCTCGTTCACCCGCGTAATGAATTTTCGATGCTCAGCATCCATCTCGGGTACGCCAACGGCCAGGAAATCCTTCCACTCGATCTCTAATTCATCCTCATCCAAAATGATTCCTCTTTCCCCTATCAGGTTAGGCTGAACAAGCACTCGTATCGCGCAAGCCGTGTAAGGTTTCCGCGCATCTAGCGGTCGCCGGCTGCAACTGCTAGGGCTCTGCGCCGTATTGCCGGGACGCCGCACTGGGCCACTGCGCCTGGCACCCTGCTCGCGTCCGGGATCGCAGCAAGCCCATGTCTAGCCCACCAAATATCATACACGAGGACGGCCAGTGCGCCGCGCGCGCCGGGCCAGTTTTCTGAACTCCACGGCAATTGACGGAAATCAATTGTCGCGGCGCCAGAAGGCGCATGGTTAAAGCGGGCGTGCCGGTCGGGGTTCCCGTTTCGGCGCGCATCCGACGACAACGCTATCAGGGACCACCGCCATGCAACTTCCTCTGCAGATTACATTCCGCAATTTCCCGCAGTCCGAGGCAGTAGAGGCGCGCATTCGCGCCAAGGCAGCCAAGCTCGAGGAATTTCATCCGCGCATCATGAGCTGCCACATCGTAGTGGAAGAACTTGATCGCCATCGCCACCAAGGCAAGCAGTTCAGCGTGCGCCTGGACCTGCGCGTGCCCGGTCACGAAGTGGTCGTCGATCGCGACCACGACGAAGACATCTACGTGGCGCTGCGCGACGCGTTCAACGCCGCAGGGCGCCAACTCGAAGAGGTCGCGCGCACCCAGCGCGGCGACGTGAAGACGCACGAGCCGCCGCGGCACGGCAAGGTGAGCCGCCTGTTTGCGGCCGAGGGCTACGGCTACATCGAAACCGCCGACGGCAGCGAATTCTATTTCAGCAGCGACAATGTGGTCGGCCGGGCCTTCGACCGGCTGCAAAGCGGCGCCGAGGTACAATTCGTCGCCGACACCTCGGGCAAGGGCCGGCTGCATGCGACGCGCGTGAGCGCGGGCAAGCACCACCCGATCGAGAGCTGAACCGGGTCCATCAAAAGGATGACGACCGCCGCTTTCGCGGCGGCGGCGCGCCGGGTGTTTGCCTAACAAAGCCCGGCTGCAACGGTATAATAAATTCAGAAGGCCAGGCACACCGCCAGGTCAAAAAGGAGGGGAATTTCCAATGCGTGCTACACAAGTAAACCAATTGCTGAAGTACGTGGCAAAGCTGGGATTGTTCGCGGCCGCGCTATGCGCCGCCGCCACCGCGCGGGCGGAGACCATCACCGTCACCCACTGGGGTGCCGCCTTCTACGGCGCCCCCTACGCAGTGGCGATGAACAAGGGCTTTTTCAAGAAGCACGGCGTGGACGTCACCGGCATCCTCACCTCGCAAGGCGGCGGCACCTCGGTGCGCAATACGCTCGCCGGCGACCTGCCCTTCGGCGAGGTAGCCCTGCCCGCCGCCGTCGAGGCCATCAACAACGGCGTGCCCCTGCGCATCATCGGTGGCGGCGTGCAGAGCATAGCCGACATCCTGTGGATGGCGAAGAAAGGCTCGCCGCTGCACAGCATCAAGGACCTCGCAGGCAAGAAGGTCGGCTTCACCGCCCCGGGCTCAGTCAC
>JAJZUK010000303.1 GCA_021847125.1 Pseudomonadota bacterium
TCCGCAAGGAATTTGATCAGTCCGTCGACACCGCCGGCGCGAACCTTTTCGGCGAAGACCTCGCGGTAGGTGGTGATCAGGCTCACGTCCGCGACTTTGACGTTGTAGATCTTCCAACCCGCCGGCGTTTTCTGCATGTCGTAGTCGAGGGTCATGCGCTCTTTCCCCGGCTGTATCACTTCCGACCGGACCGTCACCTCCGCATCATGCGATGCTGCGCGCGTTTGCTTGAATACGATCTGCTCGCCGCGGTAACGCTCGAGCGCACTGGAGTAGGTCCGCACCAGCAGCATCCTGAACTCGTCAATGAGCCGCGATTGCTGCTCGGGCGTCGCCAAGTGCCAACTGCGCGCGGCGGCCAGCCGGGTCATATGGGCGAAATCGAACAGCGGCAGGATCCTGGCCTCGACCAGGGCGCTGACTTTCGCCGGGTCCGCGCCCTGCAATCCCGGGTCTTGCTTGATGCTGTCTATCACGTCGACGGCGACCGCCCGCAGCAAGGCGTCCGGCGCAGAACCTTGCGCCATCGACGCCGGGGCGGCGAGCGCGAAGGCGAGCAACAGCAGGCATTTTGCTAATGGTTTCCGCATTTCGCTTCCAGGCCGATTCGCAACACCTGCTAGATTGCGCGTCATCCGGGCCGCAGTCAATCAAGCGTCCTTGCCGAAGCGCCGGTTTCGGGCAGTTTCTTGATTTTTGTCAAAGGCCGCAAGCGCCTGTTCGCAGACCGCGTGCACGCGCCTGGTTCAATCCGGACCTACGCCTTGATCGCCGTTGAGCGTGCCGAATTCGGCGGCCGCTTTGGCGTAGAAGATATGGATCTTCTCGGCCTTCACCAGTTCGAGCAGCCGCTGCGCCTCAGCTTCCGAGATCATGAATTCCACTTCCACAGTCAGGTCGCCCGCGAGCTCGTAGAAGTGCTGCTCGTGCAGCACGCCGTGCCGCCCGTATCCGGCGATCGCGCGGAACGCCGACCCGCCGTGGATGCCGATCCTCTTTGCCTGTTCGAGCAGCCATTCGTACAACAGCAGATGACGGTGCTTGCGATTCTCATGCATGTAAAAACGAAGATAAGTGCCGTTCATGCGATCCCCCTGTAGGCAAGCCGTACCACGTTCAGGCCGGCGACGGTCATGAGCACGGACCCGGCCACATGAATACCGATGAGCGCCGCCATCCAGCCGTACTGCTGGCGCAGCAGCAGCGTGACCGCCTCGGCAGAAAAGGTGGAGAACGTCGTCAGGCCGCCGAGGAATCCGGTCATCAGCAGCAAGCGCAGTTCGACCGGCATCGCCTCGTATTGCGCGACGAAACCCATCGCGAGCCCCATGATGAAGCCGCCGATGAGATTGGCCGCGAGCGTACCCAGCGGCAGAGTCGGAAAAATCGGATTGAGCACTATGCCGAGCCACCAGCGCAGCCAGGCGCCCACGGCGGCGCCGCCGCCTACAGCCACGAATCCGGAAAAAGACACTTGTATCCCCTTTTCTTGTTGAACACTGCAGGAGGACAAGCGGTGCGGCAGGCGGACGGGAAAGGCCTACGCAGCCGCCAGCGCTCCGGCGGTCAAGTAGGCATCATCAGCCTTGCGGCGGTTAAAGGAGGAATGCCATCTCCTTGTGACTGCGGCCATGATACTGAAAAAAAGTTGCGCCGGCTAGGCGCAACTATTCCTACATCTATTTCGCCCGCGGCTCGCTCCAGCGCTCGGCCGCCTGATCGTCGGCGGCGCGCGCCTCGACCCAGCGCGCACCCTGCGCGGTCTGTTCTTTTTTCCAGAACGGCGCCTGAGTCTTGAGGTAATCCATGATGAACTCGCAGGCGGCGAACGCGGCGCCGCGGTGCGCGCCCGTGACCACCACGAGCACGATCTGGTCCAGCGGCTTCAGTTCGCCCACGCGATGGATCACCAGCGCGTCGATGATGTCCCAGCGGCCCTTCGCTTCGGCGACGATGCCCGCGAGCGCTTTTTCGGTCATGCCGGGATAGTGCTCCAGCGTCATCCCCGCCACCGCATCGCCCTCGTTCACGTCGCGCACCAGTCCGATGAAACTCGCGATCGCGCCGATACCGGGGTCGGCGCGGCGGAATGCGGCGATTTCGGCGCCGATATCGAAATCCTCCCGCTGCACCCGGACGCTCACTTCAGCCCCCGGTCACCGGCGGGAAGAATGCGATCTCGTCGCCGGCCTTGACCGGCGTATTCTCGCGCGCGATGTCCTGGTTGACCGAACAGCGCACCGCCTTGCCCGGCGCCAGCGCCACGGCCGAGGCGCCGCCGCGTGCGGCGAGCTGCGCGCGCAGGCTTTTCACGTCGCTCACCGCCGCCGGCGGTTCGAACATCTCCTGCGCTATGCCCATCTCTTCGCGCAGCCTGGCGAAGTAAAGAATCCTGATGCTCACTGGAACAGCTCCGAAAAAGGAAAGAATTTGACCATGTCGCCGCGCCGGATCGGCTGCTTGGCCGGATTGTCGACCAAACCGTCGCCCCATACGGTCGAGGTCAGCACCGCCGAACTCTGGTTCGCAAACAGATCGAGCCCGCCGCTCGCATTCGATTTTACGCGCAGGAATTCGCGCCGGGAATCGGGTTTGGTCCAGTCGAAATCGGCGCGCAGCGCATAGCCGAGCGGCTCCACCCGCGCCACGCCCTGGCAGCGCAGGATGAACGGCCGCACGAAGATCAGGAACGTGACGAAACTGGACACCGGATTGCCGGGCAGGCCGATGAAATGCGCCTTGCGTCCCGCGCCCGCGTCGACCTCGCCGAAAGCGAGCGGCTTGCCCGGCTTGACCGCGATCTTCCACAGGTTGAGCGTGCCTTCGGCCTCGACCGCGGGCTTGATGTGGTCTTCCTCGCCCACCGACACGCCGCCCGAGGTGACGATGAGATCGT
>JAJZUK010000304.1 GCA_021847125.1 Pseudomonadota bacterium
CCTAGGTCCAGGCGGGCACGTCGAAGGACACGTCGAACAGGATTTGCCGCTTGGGGTCGAAGGAAAAATCCACGCTCTCGAACCGGATGGAAGCGCTTCCCGCGGCGAGATCGGTCGCGCCGGCACCGTCCTGGATTTCGCGGTTCTCCTCCAGCAGCCGGAACATGCGGTCGGTGTCGATCAGCGCCTGCTTTATTTCGCGGTAGACCATGCCGAGAAAATTGAGCGGAATATACAGCTGGATCAGCAGGCCGTTGATCAGCACCAGGTCGCCCAGCGTCAGCGTCTTCGCCACCACGCCCTCGGCCGCGAGGATCATCAGCAGGGTCACCGCGATGGCGATGACGCTGCTCTGGCCGACGTTCAGGAGGCCGAGCGAAACTTCGTTCTTCACCGCGGCCGCCTCGTACTTGCGCAGGTTGTCGTCGTAGCGCCGCGCCTCGTATTCCTCGTTGTTGAAATACTTCACCGTCTCGTAATTGAGCAGGCTGTCTATGGCGCGGGTGTTGGCCCGGGAATCGAGCTCGTTCGCCTGACGGCGAAATTCCATGCGCCACTCGGTGACGCTGACGGTGAAAACGAGATAGATCGCGACTGCGGCGAACGTGACCGCGGCGAAGCGCCAGTCAAACTTGGTCAGCAGGACCACCGCCACCAGGCTGAATTCCAGGATCACCGGAATGATGGAAAACAGCATGTAATTGAGCAGCGTGGAGATGCCGCGCGTGCCGCGCTCGATATCGCGCGATACGCCGCCGGTCTGCCGCTCCAGGTGAAAGCGCAGGCTCAGGCTGTGCAGGTGGCGGAACACCGTGAGCGCCACGCGGCGGATCGCGCGCTGCGTCACGCGCACGAACACCACGTCGCGCAGTTCGGCGAACAGCACCGTGGACAGGCGCAGCGCACCATAGCCGACCAGCAGCGCCAGCGGCAGCGCCAGCACCTGCTCGGCGGGCGCGAGCGCATCGACGATGGACTTCAGCAGCAGCGGTACGCCGACGTTGGCGAGTTTGGCCGAGGCGAGGAAGGCGAGCGCGACCAGCACACGCCATTTGTATTCCCACAAATAGGGCAGCAACATGCCGACCGCGCGCCATTCGTTGCGCCGCGCGCCGGGCGTGCGCGGCCCGGGGTCTACGGATAAGGCGACGGAACGGCTTCCATGTGCCATGTTCGGATGGGGAAACGATCAGGGTTGATGTGGCTGCGGCACCAGGCGACGTCAACAGGCGCGCGACCGCAACAGGGGCGCTATTTTCGCACAGGGCGCCGATGTCTGCCCCACCCCGGTTATCTCAGGGGTTTGAACGCCGGACCGATGCAATACCGCGTGGAGAACTCGACTGCCATCAGACCGGTCGTGTCCCCGCCGACGATGCCGGGAACTAGCCGGGTCATTGCGGCGGCGCAGACGAGCGCTGCGGCAGCCATACCCTGAATACGCGCGGACGGGAAACGACCACCAGATCCGCACTGGACAGCGAACTCACCAATACCGGCGCCGCCTTGCCCGGCTGCACCTCGTCCGCGGCGGATGCGGGATACGCCGGCAAGGCCAGGCTTTCCTGCGCGGCCGCACCCATGCCGGTCTGCGCGGCGTCGGCGATGCGTGCGAGGTCGGTCTGCGCGGGCTTGATATTCGACGCCGCCCAGATGCCCCAGACCAGCCCCCCCACCAGCAGGACCGGATTGCTCAGACCGGCGATGACGGTGAGCGAGCGGCCGAACAGGGTGTTGCTCACTACGGCATTGGTGCGCTGCAGGCCGAGGCGATCCGACGCGTCCATCGGGATGGCATCGAGAACATTGCCGACTAGGCCTTTGTATACCACCTGGTCGAATCCCGGAACCGAGGCGGCCGTGACCGCCGGCGCACTCGCATAGTCCTGCGCCGCAGCGGGTGTCGCAAGGGCGGACACGAGCAGCAGCGGGAACAAGCTCAGGCGGGGCGACGGCATGAACAGTCTGCGTCCAGGCCGGAACATCACGTCGCTTACGCCAGTCGAGACGCGGGGACGCAACGGCGCAGGCCTGCGCACGATTGCATCGACGTCAAAGAGGTCTGCGCCCGCTGATGACCCTGAGCAGCACCACCACGATGGCGATGACCAGCAGTACATGGATCAGTCCGCCCATGGTGACGGCAGTGACCAGTCCCAGGAGCCACAAGATGATCAGAACGACGGCGATGGTGTAAAGCATGTTGATGGTCCTTTAGCGGTTGAATTCGGATTGCGCCCGTCCGGAAACCGTTCGAGCCCGTCCCGGTGGATTCGTGGCGGTGATCGCCTGCGATTCTCGAAGGCTTGCGTGCACGGAAGAAATTCTGCGCCGCCGGTTGCGCAGGCTCTGTGCGCCGGCGTACATACGCCACGGCTTATTTGCCTTAGAGTCGGTTTCAATCCGGAGACTGCAATGCTTATGGCCAGGCAAGCCCTTGTAGCAAACAGCCTGCTCGCCGCGCTGCCGCGCAAAGAGCTGCGCAGCCTGATGGACCATCTGGAAGTGGTGGCGCTGACTTACGGCGAGATCCTGTACGAACCGGGCGAGCGGATCAAATATATCTACTTTCCCAGCGACTCCCTGGTTTCCCTGCTGACGCTGGTGGACCAGCACCAAGCCCTGGAGGTCGGCCTGGTCGGCCGCGAAGGCATGGTCGGCATTCCCTTGTCCCTGGAAATCAGCGTTTCCCCGGTTCGCGCCCTGGTCCAGGGAAGCGGAACGGCGATGCGCATGAAAGCCGTGCCCTTTTTGGCGGTGCTGCGCCAAAGCCCGGCGCTGCAGCGCGAACTGCACCGCTATACCTATACACTGATGGCGCAGATCACCCAGACGGCCGCATGCAACCGCTTTCACGTGGTGGAGGCGCGCCTCGCCCGCTGG
>JAJZUK010000305.1 GCA_021847125.1 Pseudomonadota bacterium
TGGTTGATGCTACAGTCTCGCCCCGCTTGACGGATCAAACAGGTAGGTGAGTTCCGGATACAGCCGTATGGCCGCGCCCGGCTTGAATATGTGACGCTCGCGCACCACTGCAATGATATCGGTGCCGCCGACCTTGCAGAAGATCTGGGTATCGGCGCCGGTGGGTTCGACTACGACCACCTGCGCCTGTACGCCGTCGGACCGGACCAGCAGGTGCTCGGGGCGCACGCCGACGATGACCTCGCGCCCTTCCAGGGCCGCCGAACTCGGCGCCGGCAGCAGCAGGCCGTCGGCCATCTGCACCTGCATGCCGCCTGAGCCCCGGACCAGCTTGCCCTGGAGGAAATTCATCGACGGCGAGCCGATGAACCCGGCCACGAACAGATTGGCCGGATTGTCGTAGAGCTGCAGCGGCGTGCCGATCTGCTCGGTCTTGCCGGAATTCATCACCACGATCTTGTCGGCCATGGTCATGGCTTCGATCTGGTCGTGGGTGACGTAGATCGAGGTGGTGGTGAGCCGCTGGTGCAGTTCCTTGATCTCGGTGCGCATCTGCACCCGGAGTTTCGCGTCGAGGTTGGACAGCGGCTCGTCGAACAGGAAAACCTGGGGGTCGCGCACGATGGCGCGGCCCATGGCCACGCGCTGGCGCTGGCCGCCGGAAAGCTGGCGCGGGTAGCGCTCCAGGTACTCCATCAGCCCGAGGATGTTCGCCGCGACTTCGACGCGCTGGCGCATCTTTTCGCGGCTCTCGCCGGCGAGCTTCATCGAGAACGCCATGTTGTCGAACACGGTCATGTGCGGGTAGAGCGCGTAGTTCTGGAACACCATCGCGATGTCGCGCTCCTTCGGCGGCACCTGGTTGACCACGCGCCCGCCGATTTCGATTTCGCCGCCGGAGATTTCCTCCAGGCCCGCGATCATGCGCAACAGCGTGGACTTGCCGCAGCCCGAGGGTCCGACCAGCACGCAGAACTCGCCATCGGCGATGCTGATGTCCACGCCGTGCACGACGCGGGTGGAGCCGAAGGACTTGAACACGCCTTTGAGATTGACTGCTGCCATGATCAGTTACCTATGCCCCATTCCTTGATGTATCGATTGTGCGTCTGGTTCATGTGCAGCCGCATCGCGCCGCGTGCGGCGCGCGGATCGCGCCGCAGGATCGCGCTTACGACCGCCTGGTGCTCGCGCACCGTTTCTGCTGCCATTTTCGGGTATTCGAGTTTGCGCTCCAGGCTGCGGTACAGCGGCCCCATGCGCTGGTCCCATAGTGTCTGCACCACCAGCACCAGGGCGCTGTTGCCGCTTGCCTCGGCTATTTTTACATGGAACAGCCGGTCCGTGTGCAGCGGGTTGTGATCGCGTTTGCTCTCCTTGATCATGCCGGCATGGGCCTCGCGTATCGCCGCCCGCTGCGCCGGGCTTGCATTCTTGGCGGCAAGCGCCGCGCACTCGCTCTCTATCAGCCAGCGCGCGCGTATCACCTCGAACGGCCCCGATTCGCCCTGCAGCGCGTCGCGCTGGCGCCGTTCGCCGGGCTGGGTCACATAAATGCCCGAGCCGACGCGCACGTCGAGCAAGCCCTCGACTTCGAGCGCGATCAGCGCCTCGCGCACCGAAGGCCGGGAAACGCCGAGTTGCTTCGCCAGATCGCGCTCGGGCGGCAGGCGCGCGCCCGGGGTGTACTCGCCCTGGCTGATCATCTCGCTGATCTGATCGGCGATCTGGCGGTACAGGCGGCGCGGCTCGACAGTCTGAAGCGGCATGAATTTTGATTGTTGCCGGATGCGCGAATGGGGAGCGAAGCATAGCCGCGCCTCCGCGCATTGGTCAAGTGGTCGGACCAATTTTGCCGCTATGATACCGCCTGCCGGCGCAGACATTGCGATGCTGCGCCGCAACAACCCGGCAGTATTTTGGCCGCCGGGTTGTTTGCGGGTATCATGCGCCACACAGGGAGGGAGGCTATGAGCGGCAGACTGACAGGCAAGACGGCATTTATTACGGCGG
The DNA here is from genome assembly GCA_021847125.1 of Pseudomonadota bacterium. The sequence goes on from JAJZUK010000305.1 coordinate 2,014, forward strand.
CGGGCCAGGGCATGGGCAAAGCCGCCGCTCTCGCGTTTGCGCGCGAAGGCGCGAAAGTCTGGGCCACCGATCTCAAGCCCGGGCCGCTCGCCGAGCTGGCCGGCGTCGCCGGCATTACGACGCGCCAGCTGGACGCCACCGACGAGCAGGCGATCGCGAAGCTCGCGGCCGAGGTCGGCGCGGTCGACGTGCTGCTCAACTGCGCGGGCTTCGTGCACCATGGCAACATCCTCGAATGCACGCCCAAGGACTGGGATTTCAGCATGAACGTGAACGTGCGTTCGATGTACCTGGTCGCGCGCGCTTTCGTCCCCGGCATGCTGGCGAAAAAGGCCGGCTCGATCATCAACGTGGCCTCGGTCGCTTCGAGCATCAAGGGGGTGCCGAACCGTCTGGTCTACGGTTCGTCCAAGGCCGCTGTGATCGGTTTGACCAAAGCCATCGCGGCCGACTTCGTCAAGCAGGGCATACGCTGCAACGCGGTTTGCCCGGGCACCATAGACACGCCGTCGCTCGCGGACCGCATCAACGCCTTCTCCGACCCGGTGCAGGCACGCAAGGATTTCATCGCACGCCAGCCCATGGGCCGGCTGGGAACGGTAGACGACATGGTGCCGCTGTTTGTGTACCTTGCGTCGGACGAGTCCGCCTTTGCCACCGGAACCACGTTCACGGTGGACGGCGGAATGACAACTTAAGGGCCGGGGCGCGCTTATTCCCGGGTTGTCGCGAAAAAACAGCGCGTTTGGCTCGGCCAATTGCGGGCTGAGCCGCGGCGGACGGCCGATAATGGGCATTGAATGCAGGAAAATCCATAGAAACAGATGGGGATTTGGAAAAAGCTAAGTAAAA
>JAJZUK010000306.1 GCA_021847125.1 Pseudomonadota bacterium
ATTTCTTCGCCGGTCTTGGGATTGCGGCCGGGACGCTGCGGCTTGTTGCGCAACTGAAAGTTTCCGAAGCCGGACAGCTTGACGCTGTCGCCGTTTTCCAGGGCTGCGCGTATTTCTTCGAAAAAAGTTTCGACCATGTCCTTGGCTTCGCGCTTGTTAAGCCCGACTTTCTCGAACAAAAAGTCAGCCAGCTCGGCTTTGGTTAACGTCATTTTTTCTCCCTAGGTGCGCAATTTTGCGCCGACACGTTTGGCGAGGAGTTGCAGCAATTGCGCCATCGCCGCCTCCGTCTCCACGTCGGTCAGCGTTTTCGAAGTATCTTGCATAACTACCCGAAATGCAAGGCTTTTCTTCCCGGCGGCTACCCCTTTTCCGCGGTATAAGTCGAATAGCCAGAGGTCCTGCACGACCGCCGGGCGGTCGCCCAGCATCGCATCCAGCAGCGCCTGCTCCGGCACAGATTCGTCCACCACCACGGCCAGGTCGCGGGTTACCGGCGGGAACTTGGATACCTCGCGATACTGGGGCATGGGAGCGGCCAGCATCGCCGCCAGGTCGAGTTCGAACAGCACCGGCGCCAGCGGCAGTTCGTATTTCTGCTGCCAGCGTGGATGCAGTTCACCCAGCCAGCCTATGGTCTTGCCGTCTATCATCACGTTCGCGGCGCGGCCCGGGTGCAGCGCCGGATGGCTGGTGCGTTCGAAGCGCAGCTGCCAGGGCACGAGCAGGCTCTCGATGTCGCCCTTCAGGTCATAGAAATCGACATTGCGCTGGGCGATGCCCCATTGCTCCGGGCGCGCCGGGCCGTAGGCGATCGCGGCAAGCCTGAGCGGCTGGTCGATGCCGCCCACGGTGAGCGGGCCGTCGGCGACGGTTGCGTCCGCGCGGAACACGCGGCCCAGCTCGAAGACGCGCACCCTGCCCTGCTTGCGGTTGAGGTTGTAGCGCACGTTGGCGATCAGGCTGCCGGCAAGGCTGGAGCGCATCACCGCGAGCTGCACCGAGATCGGGTTGAGGAGCTTGACCGGCGTCTCGTTGCCGCACAGGTCGCGCTCCCAATCGGCCTCGACGAAGCTGAAGTTGACGACTTCCTGGTAGTCGCGCGCGGCGATCGCTTCCTTCACCCTGGTCAGCGGGCGCACGGTCTCGGGCTGCTCGCGCATGGCGGCGCGCACGCGCGGCTGGTTGGCCGGGATGCGCTCGTAGCCGTGGATGCGCGCGATCTCCTCGATCAGGTCTTCCTCGATGGCGATGTCGAAGCGGTAGGAAGGCGGGGTCACGCTGTAGCCGTCGGCGGTCTTCGCCACGGCGAATTCCAGGCGCGCGAAAATGTCACCGATTTCCGCGTCGGCGAGTTCGATGCCCAGCACCTTCTTGGCGCGCGCGCTGCGCACGTGCACGGGCTTGCGCTCGGGCAGACCAGCCAGGTCGTCGACGGTCGGGCCGGGCTCGCCGCCGCAGATCGCGAGTATCAGTTCGGTCGCGCGCTCTATGCCGTCGACGTTGTTGTCGAAGTCGACGCCGCGCTCGAAGCGGTGCGCGGCGTCGCTCGCGAAATTGTAGCGGCGCGTACGGCCCATGATGGTATCTGGGAAGAAGAACGCGGACTCGAGGAAGATGTTCCTGCTGCCGGTCTCGGCCTTGGTCGAATCCCCGCCCATGATGCCGGCGAGCCCGATCGGCCCCGAAGCGTCGGTGATGCACAGCACCGATTCGTCGACCTCCACGGTCTGCTCGTTCAGGAGCTTCAGCTTCTCCCCTGTTCTGCCGAAGCGCACGCCGATCGCCCCGGTCAGCTTGTCGAGGTCGTAGACGTGCAGCGGCCGCCCCAGTTCGAGCATGACGTAGTTGGTGACGTCGACCAGTGCCGAAATCGAGCGCTGCCCGGCGCGCGCCAGGCGCTGCACCATCCACTCGGGAACGGGCGCAGCGGCATTGACGTTGCGGATGACGCGGCCGGTGAAACGGCCGCAGCCTTCGGGCGCGGTGATCTTGACCGGATGGCGCGCGTCGCATTGCGCCGGTACCGGCTTGATCTGCTGCGGTTTGAACACAGCGCCGGTGATGGCCGCCACTTCGCGCGCCACGCCGAGCAGGCTCAGGCAGTCGGCGCGGTTCGGTGTCAGCTTCAGCGTGAACACCCAGTCGTCCAGCGCCAGCACCTCGCGCACGTCGCGGCCTATGGGCGCATCGGCGGCGAGCGGCAGGAGGCCGCTGTGGTCGTCGGCGATCCCGAGTTCCTTCGCCGAGCACAGCATGCCCTGGCTCTCGACGCCGCGCAGGCTCGAACGCTTTATCTCGAATTCGGCGCCGTCCGCGCCGGTGAGGCGCGCGCCGATCAGCGCGCAGGGTACGCGCATGCCCGCAACCACGTTGGGCGCGCCGCAGACGATGGCGAGCGGAGCGGCCGCACCGACATCGACCTTGCATAACGACAGCCGGTCGGCGTTGGGATGGCGCGCCACTTCGAGCACTTCGGCCACCACCACCCTGGAAAAAGGAGCTGCCGCAGGCTCGAGCGTCTCGACTTCGAGACCCGCCATGGTGAGGGCGTGCGCCAGTTGCGCCGTATCAAGCGGCGGGTCGACCAGGCTGCGCAGCCAGAGTTCGGAGAACTTCATGCGAACTGCTGCAGGAAACGCAAGTCGCCTTCGTAAAACAGGCGCAGGTCGTTGATGCCGTAGCGCAGCATCGCCAGCCGCTCCACTCCCGAGCCAAAGGCGAAGCCGATGTATTTTTCCGGATCGAGCCCGAAATTGCGGACTACCGACGGATGCACCTGGCCGGCACCGGAAATCTCCAGCCACTTGCCCTTGTTTGGCCCGGCGCCGAAGGCCATGTCGATCTCGGCCGATGGCTCGGT
>JAJZUK010000307.1 GCA_021847125.1 Pseudomonadota bacterium
CGCTCGCCGTGCTCGGCATGGGCCTGTATCCGCAGCCCTTCACCGAAGTGATGCACGCCTCGGTCAATGCTTTGCTGCAGCACCTCGCGGTGAGCAAGCTCTGAGGCCATAGAACCCATGAATTTCACCATGCCCAACCTGCTCCCCGCCTACCCCGAGATCTTCCTGCTGATCATGGTTTCGGTGATCCTGGTGGTGGACCTGTTCCTGCAGCAGCAGCAGCGCTACATCAGCTACGTGCTGACGCAGCTGACGCTGCTCGGCTGCGCCGTGCTCACCATGGACGTCGCGGTGCTCACCCAGGGCCAGGCCACCGCCACCTTCAACAACATGTTCGTCGCCGACCTGATGGGGCATGCGCTGAAGCTCGGCTCCTATATCGCCCTGTTCGCGACCCTGGTCTACTCCCGCGCCTATCTCGCCGACCGCGGCCTGTGGAAAGGGGATTTCTTCGCCCTGGTGCTGTTCGCGCTGATGGGCATGATGGTGATGATCTCGGCCAATCACTTCCTCACGCTGTATCTCGGCCTGGAGCTGCTGTCGCTGTCGCTGTACGCGATGGTGGCGCTGGACCGCGACTCGGCCCGGGCCACCGAAGCGGCGATGAAATACTTCGTGCTGGGCGCGCTCGCCTCCGGCCTGCTGCTCTACGGCATGTCCATGATCTACGGCGCCACCGGCACGCTCGACATTTCCCGCGTCGCCCACACCATCGCCAGCGCGCACCCGAACAAGATCGTGCTGACTTTCGGCCTGGTGTTCCTGGTGTCCGGCATGGCGTTCAAGCTCGGCGTGGTGCCATTCCACATGTGGATACCCGACGTCTATCACGGCGCACCGACCGCGGTCACCCTGATCATCGGTTCCGCGCCCAAACTCGCCGCGTTCGCGATGGCGATGCGCCTCCTGGTCATGGGCCTGCTCGACCTCGCCGTGGACTGGCAGCAGATGCTGGTGATCCTGGCGGTGCTGTCGATGGCGGTGGGGAACCTCGCGGCGATCGCGCAGACCAACATCAAGCGCATGCTCGCCTATTCGACCATATCGCACATGGGTTTCATGCTGCTCGGCCTCCTGGCCGGGGTGGTCAACGGCAACTGGCTCAACGCGGCCGACGCCTACAGCGCCGCGATGTTCTACGTCGCGGTCTACGTGCTGACCACGCTGGGCACTTTCGGCATGGTGCTGCTGCTGTCGCGCGCCGGCTTCGAGGCGGAGAACCTGGACGACTTCAAGGGGCTGAACGCGCGCAGCCCGTGGTACGCCTTCATCATGCTGCTCCTGATGTTCTCGCTCGCGGGCGTGCCGCCCACCGTCGGTTTCTACGCCAAGCTGTCGGTGCTGCAACCGCTGCTGTCGGCGGACATGGTGTGGCTCGCAGTGGTGGCGGTGATGTTCTCCCTGATCGGCGCCTTCTACTACCTGCGGATCGTGAAGCTGATGTACTTCGACGAACCGCTGGACACCGCGCCGATCGCGCCCAGCCTGGACGTGAGCGTGCTGATCTCGGCCAACGGCCTGGCGGTGCTCGCGCTCGGCCTCATGCCGCAGTCGCTGATGGCGCTGTGCTACTTCTCCATTAAAGCCCTGTGAGCCCGACCGCGGGCCTGCCGCTGCAGCGCGCCGCGTTCGCCTGTCCCACCGCGGGGTGCGAGCAATGAAATTCGTCGAGCGTCTCGAGCGCGCATGGGCCGCCGCGGACAGCCTGCTCTGCGTCGGCCTCGATCCCGATCCGGCGAGGCTGCCGCAGCAACTGGCCGCCGCGAAATATCCGATATTCGAGTTCGGCCGGGCGATCGTCGACGCCACCGCCGACCTGGTGTGCGCGTTCAAGCCGCAGATCGCCTACTATGCGGCGGCGCGCGCCGAAGACCAGCTCGAAATGACCATAGACCACATCCACCGCAGCCATCCGGGGATTCCGGTGATCCTGGACGCGAAGCGCGGCGACATAGGCAGCACGGCCGCGATGTATGCGAAAGAAGCGTTCGAGCGCTACCAGGCCGACGCGCTGACCGTCAATCCCTACCTCGGCCAGGATTCGCTTTCGCCTTACCTCGGGTTTGCGGACAAGGGCGTGATCGTGCTTTGCCGCACTTCCAACCCGGGGGCGCGCGATCTCCAGGACCTCGAGAGCAAGGGCCATAAGCTGTATCAGATCGTCGCCGCAAAGGCCGCGCATGAGTGGAATCTGAACGGCAATGTGCTGCTGGTCGTGGGGGCGACCTACCCCGAAGAATTGGCCGAGATCCGCGCTATCGTCGGCAGCATGCCGATCTTGGTTCCGGGAATCGGGGCGCAGGGAGGCGACGTTGCCGCGGTGATCGCAAACGGCGCTACGACAGACGGCACCGGGCTCATCATCAGCACCTCGCGCGCCGTGCTCTACGCCGGCGGCGGGACGGATTTCGCCGCGGCCGCGCGGGCGGCGGCGCAACAGCTGCGCGGCGAGATCAACCTGTGCCGCAAGGCCAAGAGATGAAGGACGCCGACCTGACCGAAACGCAGATTGCGAGCGAGACCGTGTACCAGGGCAAGCTGCTGCAGGTCAAATGCGATACGGTGCGCCTGCCCGATGGCAAGGCGGCGACGCGCGAATATGTCGAGCACAACGGCGCGGTGATGGTGATCCCGGTGCTGGACTCGGGCGAGCTGGTGATGGAGCGCCAGTACCGTTACGTCATGCGCCAGCATTGCATCGAGTTTCCTGCCGGAAAGATCGATCCGGGCGAGGCGCCGCTCGCCACCGGCCGGCGCGAATTGCTGGAGGAGACCGGCTACGTCGCGCGCGAATGGATTTATCTCACCACCATCCATCCGACCGTGGCCTATTCCACAGAGCGCATCCTCATC
>JAJZUK010000308.1 GCA_021847125.1 Pseudomonadota bacterium
CCTCAGCTGTGCCTGGCCCCGGCATGCACATCTTGCACGCGGTTCTTGCTTGCGAGCGCCTTGATCAGGCCATCCACGCCGCCGTCGCGAATCGCGCTGTTGAAGGTCTCGCGATAATTGGTCACCAGGCTCACGCCGCCGACGACGACGTCGTAGATCTTCCAGCCGCCCGGGGTTTTTTCCATGCTGTAGTCGATGCTGATCGATTCGCTGCCAGGCTGTCTGACCAGCGTGCGCACCGTCACGTCCTCGTCCGTTGCAGCGGCACGCAGCGGCTTGACCTCGATCGCCTGATTCTTGTAGGTGGACAGCGCGCTCGAATAGGTGCGCACCAGCAGGGTGCGGAATTCGCCGGTCAGCGCTTTTTGCTGCTCCGCGCTCGCCTTGGGCCAATTGCGCCCCAGCGCGAGCGCGGTCATGTGGCCGAAATTGAAATACGGCACCACCTTGGCGTCGATCAGATCGTTGATCTGGCCGGCTGTCTTCGGCTCCTTGGCCTGCTTGGCAATGGCGATGACATCGACCGCGATCTTCTTGACCTGCGCATCGGGCGCGAGCTCCTGCGCCACAGCCAGGCTGGCGAAAGAGCACAAAAGCAAAGCGAAAAATGATTTCATTGTGGCCTCGATTCGGTTCGCGCCTACCTTACGGTACGCAAAGCGGCGCGCGTCTATGTGCCGATTAAAGCGCAGGGCAGCGCTGAAGTCGGTGACTTCTATCACGGAGAACCGCCGCGCAGAGCCGCAGGAAGCGCACCGGGCGCGAACCGGTCTGCGGCGCGGGCGCATCGGCCGCCGGCAGCGGCGCCGCTTACAGCGTGGAGCTGTAGTCCCCCGTGCGCGGTCTGGGCCGCGCCGGCTTGCGCCGGGTCACCGTACCCACGCTGAGGAAGCATAGCGGCGCCTCATGCGCGCCCAGCCCGAACAGCCGCCGTATCGGCTGCGAATACAGCGCCCTGCCGCTGGAGAGGCCGGCGCCGAATCCCATCGCATGGGCGACGAGCAGCATGTTCTGGATGGCGCAGCCCGCCGAGATCGTGCGCTCCTGCGGATGCGCGTCACCCAGCGCGGGATCCAGGCGCAGCACCATCAGCGCCAGGAATGGACCGCGCGCGGCCTTCGCCCGCGCCTCCTGCTTCTGCACCTCGGTCGCCGCGGCATCGCGCTCGGCGAGCGCCTCGGCAAAAGCTTCGCCCAGGAGCGCTCGCCGCTCGGGCGGAACGACGATCAGGCGCCAGGGATTCAGGCGTCCGTGATCCGGCGCCGCGCCCGCCGCGCCGAGAATCAATTCGAGCTGCTCGGCGCTGGGCCCCGGATCGCCCAGCCGCTTGGGCGATACATGCTGGCGCGAATGAATCAGCGTCAGCGCCGCATCGAGCACGTCCTGATCGCTCATTGCGTCCATATCGCTCAACTCCCGGCGCCGCAGGCGCGCGCCAACAGCGCATCGAATCCCGGATAGCTGCCGGCGCTCAGCGCGAATTTGCTCGCGTAGTCGCCAAGGGATGCGCCACGCTCGAGCGCGGAGGTGAACCCGTCGCCGTCCTCGATCCAGCTGCCTCCGACCAGAGTGACGCCGCGGGCGAACAGCGCGTCGGGCAGGCAACCGGCACTCGGACCGACCATGGCGAACCAGCGTGCGTTATGGCAGTGGGCCAGCATGCGATCGATGCTGTCGTTCAGGAGCAGCGTACTGGTCGAGACGATCTTGCTGCAGCCGGCGAGCTGCCCGGCGTCGAGCGTCACGCGGTAGCCGTCGTACTCGCCCACCAGCTCCGGCTTCAATTCGACGATCGTGAGCCTGGCCCCGCTGTCGACGATGCGCCGCAGCAGCGGCGTGAATTTTCCGATCATGCCGATATGCTCGCCCGCTTGCGGATTCAAATGCCCGATCGAGTCGGCACTGTCTGCGGGCCGGAATCCGGCCCGGTCGAACAGGCAGCGGGTGAGCGCGTTGGCCGCGGCAAAGCCCAGGGTCTTCCACACGCCGCTGTCTGTGGCATAGCGGCGGGCGAGCGCCAGCGTGTCGGCGCCGGCAAGGCCCAGGCCTTCGGCCCCGCCGAGCAGCCGCTCCAGCGTGTCGTCGAGCAGGACGAAGGACAGGCCGATGGACCCGTCTTCGAGTTCCAGCGCGCAGAATTCGCCTCTGTTGTCCTGCGCGTGGCGCCCCGGCGGCAGGTGCAGGGCACGCACGCGGGGCAAGGGACCGCGCCCGGCAAAGCGTTCCAGTTGCGCAAGGTATTCGCCGGCAAAACTCATCGTGCGCCCTCCCCGTCGGCGCCGATTCCTTCGTCGGCGGAACCCGGCTCGAGGCCATGCAGGCCGCTGCGTATCGCCGCCGCCGCGACAGCGCGGGAGACTGCATCGCGGCGGTGTTGCGCATCGCGCAGCGCCCCCGGGAAATACATCGCGGTCAGGTGCTCGGAATGGCTCGGCGAATCCGCAGCGGATCCGCCGTAACGGCGCCAGTCGCGCACCGCGTAGATCTCGTCGGCGATCTCGAGGAAGCCGACGCTCTCCCGGTTGCCGATCAATACGCCCTGCATGGGAAGGGGGGCGATAGGCATGGAACAATATTAGCCTGAAACTCGTCGCCCGTGGATTGGATCGGGCGCGGTCTTATTTCATGCGCTCGGTCAGCACGGTTTGCACGTCAGCCGTGAGCCAGTCACCCCGAACACCGGGCGGGCTGCCTTTGATATCCGGAAAGTTGAAGAACGCCACCGCGCTTCCTTCCTTGCGCCGAAAACGATACTTGCCGTCGATCAGGATTGCGATCGGCACATGGCCATTGAGGCCAACCGATACCAGGCGCTTTTCGCCTTGCGCGCTTTCGGCGTCGATT
>JAJZUK010000309.1 GCA_021847125.1 Pseudomonadota bacterium
CTCGAGCGCGCGCTCGGCCACGCCGATCTGGCGCATGCAGTGGTGGATGCGGCCCGGCCCGAGGCGCCCTTGCGCGATCTCGAAACCGCGGCCCTCGCCGAGCAGGATGTTCGAGGCCGGCACGCGCACATTCTTGAGCTCGATTTCCATGTGGCCGTGCGGCGCATCGTCGTAGCCGAACACCGACAGCGCGCGCACCACCTTGACCCCGGGCGCATCACTCGGCACCAGGATCATCGACTGCTGGCTGTGCCGCGGCGCATCCGGGTTGGTCCGGCCCATGACGATATAGAGCTTGCAGCGCGGGTCGCCGCCGCCGGAGGACCACCACTTGCGCCCGTTGATGACGTATTCGTCGCCCTGCTTTTCGATGCGGCACTGGATGTTGGTGGCGTCACTCGAGGCGACGGCGGGCTCGGTCATGAGGAAGGCCGAACGCATCTCGCCGCGCAGCAGCGGCTCGAGCCATGTGCGCTTGTGCTCCTCGCTGCCGTAGCGCTCGATCGTTTCCATGTTGCCGGTGTCCGGCGCGGAGCAGTTGAACACCTCCGGCGCAAACGATACCCGCCCCATGATCTCGCACAGCGGCGCGTATTCGAGATTGGACAGGCCTTCGGGCGCGCGCTTCGAATGCGGCAGGAACAGGTTCCACAGCCCGGCCGCGCGCGCCTTGGGTTTGAGCTCCTCGATGATCTTGGTCGGGACCCAGGGATTGCCTTTCTTGCGGTTTTCCAGCACTTCCTGGTGGAAGCGGAGCTCGTTCGGATAAATGTACTCGTCCATGAACGCGATGAGCTTGGCCTGCATGGCCTTGACCTTGTCGGAATATGCGAAATCCATGGCTTGCCTTTCCTAGAATGAAGGTATTGCGGGCGCTGCCGGGTTATTGTCCGGCGGCGATGACTTTTTGCGCGTACTCCCAGGCCATCTGCGCCAGCGGCAGCACGCGCTGGCCGGCGTCGGCCGCGTGCGCGCTGGCGGCGGTGCCGTCCACCGCGCGCTTCTTGATGCCCTGCAAAATGGCGGCGATGCGGAACATATTGTAGGCGAGGTAGAAATCCCAGTTGTCGATGCGGCTGCGCCCGGTACGGGCGCAGTAGGCGGCGACGTAGTCGCGCTCCGCGGGGATGCCCAGCGCGGGCAGGTCGAGCCCGCCGATGCCGCGGAACTGCCCCGGCGGAATGCGCCAGCTCATGCAGTGGTAGGAAAAATCCGCCAGCGGATGGCCCAGCGTCGACAGCTCCCAGTCGAGAATCGCGAGTATGCGCGGCTCGGTCGGATGGAAAATCAGATTGTCCATGCGGTAATCGCCGTGCACGATCGCGGTCTCGTCCCCGGGCGGGATATTGTTCGGCAGCCAGGCGATCAGATTGTCCATGGCTTCGATTTTTTCGGTTTCCGAGGCCTGGTACTGCTTGCTCCAGCGCCCGATCTGGCGCGCGAAATAATTGCCGGGCTTGCCGTAGTCGGCCAGGCCGATCGCGGCGTAGTCCACGCTGTGCAGGGCGGCGATCACGCGGTTCATTTCGTCGTAGATCGCGCCGCGCTGGGCTGTCGTCATGCTCGGCAGCGCCTGGTCCCACAGCACGCGGCCTTCGACGCAATCCATGATGTAGAACGCGCGCCCGATCACGCCTTCGTCCTCGCACAGCGCGTAGGTCCTGGGCACCGGAATGTCGGTCTTGCCCAGGGCGCTGATCACGCGGAATTCGCGATCCACCGCGTGCGCGGAGGGCAGCAGCTTGGCCGCGGGCCCGGGCTTGGCGCGCATGGCATAGCGTTTGCCGCCGGCGGAGAGGCGGTAGGTCGGGTTGGACTGCCCGCCCTTGAACTGCTCGACTTCGAGCGTCCCGGAATACCCGTCCACATGCGCGCGCATATAGGCTTCCAGGCGGGCAACGTCGAAGCGCTGCTTCTCCGCCACCGGCTTGGTGCCGATGAACTGCTCCATACCCACATCCTCTTCGTGATTGCGTTTCGCCCGAGCGCAATCCTAGCACGGCCGGGCGGCCGAAGCCCGAGGCCGGCGCTAGGGTCTGTTAACATTTAGCACACGAGCGCGACGGGGGTAATTTGGGATGCAGCGCAAGGCGCGAGGAGCGCCGTTTGGTTATTCCAAACAAGCGACGAGCAACGCCGCGATGCGCCCAAATTATCCCCCGTCCCTTCGGGTTGCCTCCAAATGCGGCGCCTGCGGCGTTGCGCTCCTCGCCAAGGGAACCACCCTTGGCTTCGTCGCACGCCTTGCAGTCATCCGCATTTGGAGGCAACGCGTCTCATGCGATAAATGTTAACAGACCCTAGGAGATTCGCGCTTGTGGCCGGCCTGCGGGCGCACTATCCTTGCGGCTTGCACGCCCCGACCGGGCGCACTCGGTGCAGCTAAAATGCTTGGTCCCTTAAAATTGATGGAGAAACGCAATGCCCCTGATCCAAGTCGAGATGTTCGAAGGCCGCACCCCTGAAGTAAAGCGCGAATTCGTCGAAGCCATCACGCGCGAAACCTGCCGCGTGCTCAAGTGCCAGCCGGCCGCGGTGGAAATCATCCTGCGCGACGTGAAGAAATCCGATTGGGCCTCGGGCGGCGTGCTCTGGTCGGAAAAGAAGTAGCCGCAGCAAAATCAGCGCAGCGCGCCATTGCGCCCGCGGCATGCGGCGCAAGTTACGCCGCCCGCGCCCTGGGCTCGCGCAGCTTCGCCCCCGGCCGATGCGGTAAGATTGCAGCGTGCGCGTGCCGAGCGCGCTCATCGCGGCGCGCGCGAAAACCGCTCTCGCAAAGGAACCGCCATGTTCAAACCCGGATTGTTCAGCGGCAAGCGCATCCTC
>JAJZUK010000310.1 GCA_021847125.1 Pseudomonadota bacterium
AGGAATCGCCGCGGTGCCCGGCAGGGTCATGCCCAGCGCTTCGGCGAGCGCGGCCATGGTGCTCGCCGTGCCCATCACCGCACAGCTGCCCGCGGTGGTGACGAGATTGCCTTCGATCTCGGCGATCTCGCCGGCCGAGACTTCCTTGGCGCGGTACTTGGCCCAGAAGCGGCGGCAGTCGGTGCAGGCGCCGAGACGCTCGCCTTTGTAGGAGCTCGGCAGCATCGGTCCGCCGACGAGCTGGATCGCAGGCAGGTCGGCCGAGGCCGCGCCCATGAGCTGCGCCGGCACGGTCTTGTCGCAGCCGCCGATCAGCACCACCGCGTCCATCGGCTGGGCGCGGATCATTTCCTCGACGTCCATGGACATGAGGTTGCGGAACATCATGCTGGTCGGGGAGAGGAACACCTCGCCCAGAGAAATCGTGGGGAAGTCCAGCGGCAGGCCGCCCGCCGCGATCACGCCGCGCTTCACCGCCTCGACGAGCTCCGGAAAATGGCGGTGGCAGTTGTTGAAGCCGCTTGCCGTCTGCGCGATGCCTACCACCGGGCGCGCGAGCATCTCCGGCGAATAGCCCATCGACTTCGCAAACGAGCGACGCATGTACAGCGAAAAGTCGGCGTCGCCGTAGTTGGTGAGGCCCCGCGCGAGCCCTCTGGCTTGCGCTTTCTTTGGACCGAGACCTGTGGCTCGCACTTTGTTGGCGGCAGGGCTGCGTTTCTTGCTCGTCATGTTTGCGTTTCGATTCGTCAGCGGTGTAGACCTGCAGTTTACTCCATGTGCCCTCACCCATCAGAGCGCAGCCCGCGCGTAGAATGACGCATCGATCATTTATGAGCGCACCGCATGAGCCCGCATTACGATCTCCTGATCCGCAACGCCCTCCTCATCGACGGCGCACGCCGGCCGCGCTTCTGCGGCGACATCGGCGTGCGCGGCGGGCGCGGCCGCGTAGCAGGCGCCGGACATCTGAGCCGCAGGCATCGCGCCACTGCCTCAGGAGCAACGGTTCACAATGCCCTAGTCCAAATGGATGATTCCCAATCGTCGCTAAAGTGTTACATATTGTTACTGGCGCACTGGGAATCCGCTGCTGTCTGTTACACCTTGTTGCAAAAGTCTGCTCTAACGCGATGACGCTCGCCTCGATAATTCACTTACCGGAAAGGAATAAAAAAACCAACTAATTCGCGCAGAAGGAAACAGATGAAGTCAGCCGATACAGGGTTCGATCACGAAAGCGTGATTGCATTTGTCCATATACCCAAGACTGCGGGGACCACGCTTAACGCGATACTTGCCCGCGCCTATTCCCCGGACGAGACCTGTGAAATCATGATGCGAGGCATGTCTTTGCGCGTGCCTGGCGTCGTGATCGTGCCGAAGCGCATGATCTCGCATTCCAAGATCCGCCGCCTGAAGTCGGCGCTGAAACACCGGCCCGCCCCGCGTCTTATTCGCGGTCATTTCGATCTATCCCTAGGCAAGCTGCTGCCGGCCGACACCCGATTCTTTACGCTGCTGCGCGATCCGGTCGAGCGCGCCGTTTCCCACTATTACCATTACCGCAGGCAGACCAGCGACCCGATACACCCGCTGGCTATGCGCTCGACGCTGACCGAATGGGTCGGCAACTGCGGCCTGGTCGAAATGGATAATGGGCAAACGCGCCGCTTGGCCGGCGCCATGAAGCTGCCCTGCGGCCGGGTAACACCCCAGACGCTTGAGCGCGCCAAATCCGCCTTGGCCAGAAATTGTGAAGTAGTCGGCCTCACCGAACGCTTTGACGAGTCGCTGATTCTGCTTCATCGCGCATTCGATTGGCCGCTCTGCCGTTTGGCCCCACATAATGTCGGCGATTGCCGCGCGCAGCATGCACGTCTAAGCGCGGAAGAGCTGAACGCGATCGAAGCGTGCAACCGCTACGATCTGGAGTTGTATCGCTTTGCCTGCGCCTTGTTCGATCGGGCCGTAAGCGAGATCGACATGGCCGGCGAACTGGCTCGATTGAGAGCCGCGCCATACTATGTCGCACCCAAACCCGCAGATCTGCCGCCCGAACAGGCGAGCAGGTTCGATCTGCTGGCCAAATTGAAAACCGCCCGGGCGCTGGGCATTCGCACGTTGAAGGAACTGCGCCTTCGCGCCCACCGGGTGATCGGGTAATCCGTCCCCGCTTTTAGGCCTGCTCGGCGTAAAGTTCGGCCATCACCTCGCGCAACCAGCGGTTGGCCGGATCCTGGTGAAAGCGCTGGTGCCAGTGCAGCCGCACTTCGAAGCGCGGCATGGCGAGCGGCAGCGGCAGCACCTTGAAGTTGCCCATTTGTGCGAATACGGCGGCAACGCGCGAGGGCACGGTAACGATGAGTTCGGTGCGCGCAAGGATCATCGGCACCACCAGGAAATGCGGCACGCGCACGGCAATGCGCTCGCCCAGGCCTTCCTTGATAAAGGTCTCCCCGATCACCTGGTGGCCGGTGCCGGTGTAAGACACCAGCACGTGCGCCGCCTCGCGGAACTGCCTGGCGCTGATTTTCGCGCCTATGTTCGGGTGATCGGCGCGCAGCATGCACACGTAGTGCTCGCGGAACAATGCCTGCTGGCGCATGCCGCCGGTGAGGCCGGGCAGGAAACCCACTGCGAGGTCGAGCTCGCCCGCCTCCAGCGCGGCGTGCACGTCCTTGATCGGGATGCGCACTACTTCGATCTTGATCCCCGGCGCATCGCGTTTGATGCGCTCGAGCAGGCCGGGCAGGAACACCATCTCGCCGATATCCGACATGTGAAAGCGGAAGGTATTGGCAGAACTCTTCGGATCGAAGAGA
>JAJZUK010000311.1 GCA_021847125.1 Pseudomonadota bacterium
GTGAGGGTCTGCGCCAGAGCCTGCGCCTCGGCGCGCGCGGCCGTCAACTGATGCTGGCGCTCGACCAGCTCTGCGCTCTCGCGCGTCCGCTGCTCACGTTCGGCTTCGGCGGCGGCCTTTTGCTGCTCGAGGGTCAGAGCGCGGCGCTCGAGGTCGGCATGAAGCCGGTCGATGCGCTGGAAGGCGGCCTCTGCTCCACGACGCCGCTCTTCCAGACCGGCCAGTTCTGCCGTCACCTGTGCGGCGGCCTGTTGCAGGCCTTCGCGCGTCTGGCGCAACTCGGCGAGTCTGGTCTGAAGCTCTTCCAGCGACTTTTCGGCGGTGGCGTGTTCCGCTTCCAGCCGAACGGCTTCTTCGCGCTTCTGCTCGATGATGGTGTGTTTGGCTTCGCGCGCGTCCTTGTTGCGGGCGGCCTGCAGATCCCACTCCTGAAGGCGGCGCTCGATGCGCTGCGCTTCGGCCTCCATCTGCTTGAGCGCTGCGCCCTGGTTGGCGGAGTCGCGCTCGGACTGGCGGCGCTCCTCGCTGCGGGCCTCCAGTTGACCGGTCAGCTCTTCGATGTTTTTCTGCAATGTGGCTGCGTGCAGGTCGGCTTCAGCGAGATCCTTTTCCAGCCCGGCGAGACGCGCGTCCATCTCACGCAGTTCGCGCTTGAGCGCCAGCGGTCCCTGGGCTGCAGCTTTGCCGCCGGTGACGGTCGCATTGTGAAAACACTCGCCCTCGGGCGTGAGGAAGTAAGCATGTGGGTGATTCGCTGTGAGAGCCTGCGCAACGGCGGAATTCTCGACCAGATACCCGTGACGAAGCTTGGGAAGAATCGTCTCCAGCGAACGGCCAAAGCCATTGAGCACGCGGATGGTCTCCTTGAGCGGAGTGACGCCTTCCGCGCAGACGGTGTCGTCTGCTTCCGCGAAGAGGCTGCCCTGCGCGGCATCGTGAATGAGGAAGGTGGCGCGGCCGTCTACGCCGGACTTGAGCACGCGCACGCCCTCTTCGGCTGCGCCCCAGTTCTTGACGACGACGTAGTTCAGCTCTTCGCGGAGGAACTCGTCTACAACGCGCTCGTGCGCGCCACTGACCTCAAGAAAATCAGCGAGCGTGCCGACGGGGGCGACGCTCTCGCCGAGCGCACCGGGTTTGAGCAGGCGGCGCACCGTGTCCGTAGAATAGCTGTGGTCACGGATCAGGGCCTCGATGGAATTCTTGCGGCCTTCAGTGCCGGCGTGCTGGCCGCGAAGCTGGTTGGCCCGCGTGCGCAGGGCGGTCTCTTCATTGCGGCGCGCCTGCAGGCTCTCGCGCAGCGCCGCGATCTCTGCTTCGAGGCGCTTGAGCGTTTCGGCCGCGGACTCAAAGCGCATCCTGGCCTGGCCACGCTCGACGCCATGATTCTCAAGCTCAATTTTTGCCTGGTTTATCTCAGCGGTCAGACGTTCGGCTTCGCGCTCCAGGGCCGAAAGGCTCTCCTCGGCCTGCGCTGTGCTGTTGCGCGCGTTGCCGGCCAGGGTAAGCAGGTGCATGACGTGACGGCGGCTGGTTTCCAGATTGCGTTCGGCGGCAAAGACCTCTTCGGCGGCCTTGCGCGCCTCCTGCTGCTGGGCTTCAACGCGCTGATGAAAGGCGCGGGCCTCGCCGGCGGCCGTCTCAAGGAAGGTCTTCTGCTGGCTGCGCTCTTCGGCGATTCCGGCGAGCTGAATGCGCGTCTGGTCCAGCTCCGCGGAGGCGGAGGCTGCGCGAGCTTCCAATTCGCCGATGCGCTCGGCATTGCTGCGCTCGCGCGCGGCGGCGCGCTCCAGTTCGACGGCTGCTGAGCTGGCGCGGCTTTGAGTCTCCTGAATCTGGTGGTCGAGTTCGTATCCCCGCTCGGTCAAGGCATGCTGGCTCGCCTCCGAGGCTTCAATCTCGGTGGCGGAGGCCTGAATCTGCTCGGAGAGGCTGGCGATCTCCGCTTCGAGCCGCGCCTGGTCGGCATCCATCTGCGCCATGCGGCTGGCGAGCACGACGCGCAGGCGGCTGCGCAGCTCGTCGCGCACGGCGGCGAAGCGCTCGGCTTTAGCGGCCTGGCGCTTGAGGCTGTTCATCTGGCGCGTGACCTCTTCAAAGATGTCGTCGACGCGGGCGAGGTTCTGCTTGGCGCTCTCGAGGCGCAGCTCGGCGAGGCGCTTCTTGGTCTTGAAGCGGGTGATGCCGGCGGCCTCTTCAATGATGGCGCGGCGGTCATAGGGCTTGGCGCTGAGGAGTTGGCCAATCTGCTCCTGCGCAATGATGGCGTAGCTGTCCGGTCCGAGGCCGGTACCCATGAAGATGTCCTGAATGTCGCGCAGGCGGCAGAGCTTGCCGTTGAGCAGGTACTCGCTTTCGCCGGTGCGGAAGAGACGGCGCGTGATGACCACTTCGCCCTTCTGTGGCGTGCGGCGGAACTTGCGGCGGCGAATCTTGAGGACGACGGGCTGAGGGCCTTCCCCTGTTGCCTGCGCTTCCGGGGCTTCGTCTTCTTCTTCAATGACCTGGCCGGGCTGCTCGGCTGAGGCGATCTCTTCGGCTTCGGCGGCCTTCTGGCGGCGCAGTTCCTCTTCGTCCCAGTCGGCGGGGCCGTCGTGATCGACGACGACCTCAGGCTCAATGGGGATTGGCCCTTCGTAGGCCTCGGGATCGACTAAGGTAATGGTGACCTCGGCCATGCCAAGGGCCTTACGCTCGCGGGTACCGGCGAAGATCACATCCTGCATGTGGCTGCCGCGCAGACTTTTGGCGCTCTGCTCGCCGAGGACCCAGCTCATTCCATCCAGAATGTTTGACTTTCCGCATCCATTTGGACCGACGATGAC
>JAJZUK010000312.1 GCA_021847125.1 Pseudomonadota bacterium
GACGACGAATTGAGTGTGCGCCTGGGCATGCGCGGCCTGCTCGAGTCCTGGGGCTGCCGGGTCGCAACTTGCAGCGGCTTTGCCGAAGCCGAGCGCCTGCTGGACGCTTATGCGCTGGAAGTCGACGTGATCGTCGCAGATTTCCGGCTGCCGCAGAACGAAAACGGCATCGACACCGTGCGTCGCCTGCGCGCGCGCCTGGGCAATGTGCCGGCGCTGATGGTCAGCGGCGACACCGCCCTCGAGCGGCTGCGCGAGGCGCAGGCAAGCGGCCTGGCGTTCCTGCACAAGCCCGTGCCCGCGGACAAGCTCAAGGAATCGATACTCGCCGTGCTGCGGCGCTAGCGCCGTGCGACGCTCGGGCTAGTGCGGCGTACCCGCTGCGGCTGGATCGCGAGTTGCGCCGCTTCGCCGAAAGCGAGGCTTCGGGCGCCGGCGTGGTGCGCCTAATCGGAGATAGCTCGACTGCACGGTGTAGCGAAGAATATTGAACAGGTCATATGCCTTCGCCCAATCGCAATCCGTATTTCGGCGTCTCTAACTCGGCCGTCGTTCAGCATCAATTCGATCTGATCGGTGCGTCGGATGATGGGCCGGCTACGTCAGTCGCAGCGCCTGAGCGGCCTGGTTCAGGCGCTCATCGTAGGCCAGAAATCGCAGCGGCCTGCGCGTCTTGCGGGCGAGCCACCGGGCGCTTGCAAGCTGGATCGCGTCGAAGCCGCGCAAGGCATGAGATTCGGCCAGCTCGCCCGCCTGTTTGACGAGCTCTTGCGACACCTCGACTTTGAGAACTTCGGCATAGTCGGCGTCCAGGGCGGCGACGCGCCTGCGGTGCTCGGCTTTGGTGGTACGCTTCTCGCGCAGCACGCGAGCCAGCGCTGCGCGCGCCTCGGCATACGCGATCTGTGAAATCGCAACCAGCTCGGCCGAGCGCACTGCCTCGATGACTTCCTGTGTACCGCGCTCGTCGACATAGAGTTTCAGCCAGGCGGAGGTGTCGAGATACAGGATCATCTGCGGTCCTCGGAGACGATGGCGGAAACCAGGCCGCGCCCGGAAATGGGCTTCGGCGCTTTCATCCCGGCCGGCTTGCCGCCATGCCAGCTGATGCCCCGCGTGGTGCACAGCTTTTCGATGAAACGATCGGCCACCGTTGGCACAATGCGCGCGACCTCGCGGTTGCGGTTCTTCACCACGATCGTGTCGCCCGCCTCGACGCGCTGCAGATACTCGCTGAGATGAGCCTTGAGCTCGCGGATGCTGGTGTCCATATGTAGTTACCTTTGTGCGGATGTGACTACATTATCACCGACGTTTGTTTCTCGGTCAAGCGCGCGTGAACGGCTAGCGCGCCAGCACGCGCACCTGCTGCGGCTGGATCGCGAGCTGCACCGCCTCGCCCGGTGCGTAGCTTCGGGCGCCGGTGTAGTGCGCCTGGTCGGAAACGATTTCGGCGGCGCCGGAGGTGACCGTGTAGCGGATGAATTCGCCGAGGAACTCGCGCGCGGCGATCCGCCCTTCGAGCCGGATCAGGCCGTCGTCGACCGGCGCACCCGGGTCGCAAAGCGCGACCACGTGGGGCCGGAACGCGATTTCCACCTCGCCAGGCGGGGGCAGGGGCAGGCCGGCGAGTGGAATCGTGCCGAGCGCATCGGATACGAAGACTGTCGCTCCCGCGACGGCCTTGAGCGTGCCCGCGTACAAATTGATGGTGCCGACGAAATTGGCGATGAAACGGTTGGCCGGACGGTCGAACAATTCCATCGGCGTGCCGACCTGCTGGATCACGCCGGCGTCGAGCACGGCCACGCGATCGGAGATGGACAGCGCCTCCTCCTGGTCGTGGGTGACGAAGATCGTGGTCACGCCGAGCTGGCGCTGCAGCGCCAGCAGTTCGACGCGCATATGCACCCGCAGCTTGGCGTCGAGGTTCGACAGCGGCTCGTCCAGCAGCAGCACCTTGGGCTCGATCGCGATGGTGCGCGCGAGCGCCACGCGCTGCTGCTGTCCGCCGGAGAGTTGGCTGGGCCGGCGCGCGGCGAGTTCGGACAAGCCCACCAGGTTGAGCGCGGCGGCGACCTTGCGCTTGACTTCGCTGCGCGGGAGCTTTCTCTCCTCCAGTCCGAATGCGACGTTGTCCTGCACCGTCATGTGCGGCCACAAGGCGTAGTTCTGGAACACCATGCCGATGTCGCGCCGCCACGGCGGCACCCCGGTGATGTCCTCGCCGTCGACCAGCACGCGCCCCGTCTTCACCTGAGCGAAGCCGGCAATCACGCGCAGCAGCGTGGATTTGCCCGAGCCGGAGGGCCCGAGCAGGGCGAAGAACTCGCCCGGCTCGATCGCGAGGCTGATGTCGCGCAGCACCTCGGTTTTGCCGAACGCGAGCGCGATGTCCTGGAATTCGACTCTGACTTTGGCCATGTTCGCCTACTTTCGAGTATCTACTTGAGTGCCTGCAGGGTGTCGAAGCGCAGGCTGCGCGCGCGCAGGATGCGGTGCGACGCATAGGTGCCCAGGCCCACCAGCAGCACCGTGATCACGCCGAGCGCGGCGCCGGGGCCGCGTCCGACGATGGATTGCATGTAGAGATAGATGCCATAGGAAGCCGGCGCGTCCGAAGTCGCGGACACCAGCATCAGCGTCGCCGAGATCTCGACCGCCGCGGTGAGGAAACTAGTGACGAAACCGGCGAGGATGCCGCCCGCCATCAGCGGCACCACGATGCGCCAAACGGTGCGGCGGTTGCTCGCGCCGAGGTTTTCCGCGGCTTCCTCCATGGACACGTGCACCTGCTGCAGCGAC
>JAJZUK010000313.1 GCA_021847125.1 Pseudomonadota bacterium
TTTTCCACCGTCGAAGGAATACTGAATATGGATCGTCGTAAATTCCTGGTAGCCGGAGCGGGCGCCGCAGCCGAAAGCACGCTCGCCGCCCCCGCAATCGCGCAGTCGCTGCCCGAGGTCCGCTGACGCTGCGCTTCGAGCTTTCCCAAGAGCCTGGACACGATTTACGGCGGCGGCGAGATCATGCCCGCGTTCGGCACGGTAGACGCGGTACAACAAGGCACCGTCGAATGCACGCACGCGGCAGGGTATTACTTCGTCGGCAAGAACAAGACCTTCGCTTTCGACACGACCCTGCCCTTCGGCATGAACCAGCGCCAGCAGAACGCCTGGATCTATTGGGGCGGCGGACTGAAATTGATGCGCGAGTTCTTGCACGATTTCAACATTATCTCGTTTCCCGCCGGCAACAGCATGAATACGCTGCCGAAGACATCGATCCAGGCCTGGGTGCGCGAGGACAGCTTGCCGGCGATGACGCCGATGCGCACATGGGCATTGAGTTTCAGCGTGTAAGCCGCGACCAGCAGGAACATGGCCGAGTTCAGGTACCACTGCATCTCCAGCCAGGCGTTCGAGCTTAGGTTGAAGGCGTAGCGGATGAGCGCGTTGACGGTGCAGATGACCACCGCCAGCAGGATCAGCCAGGACGACAATTTGCCGATGCGCTCGTTCAGAACGTCGATCAGACGCGACAGATGAAGTAGGGTACTCATATGACTCAAGGAAACTTGTTGGTTAAGATCGGCAAGCTATTTGACACGTTCGGAGCAAAAGCAATATCCGTACCTGAGATGCGCATGAGTCTGAGGTATACTTATTTTTGGGTCTGGCGTGGTCCTTGCTCTGAATCGAATTCTTCCTTTTCCCTGGAAAACTATGCTCAATTCAAGTCGAAGCACGCGCGGCATGGCCGTGGCGCCGCATGCGCTCGCGGCACAGGCCGCCCTCGCCATCCTGCGCGAGGGGGGCAACGCGATCGAGGCTATGATAGCCGCCGCGGCAAATATCGCTGTGGTTTATCCCCACATGAATTCGATTGGCGGTGACGCCTTCTGGCTGATCCATGTGCCCGGCCAGGCGCCGCGCGCCATCGACGCCTGCGGCGCGGCCGCGGCTGCCGCCTCCATTGACTGGTACTCCGGGCGCGGCGTCACCAAAAGCATCCCGTTTCGCGGTGGCGTGGCGGCGAACACTGTCGCCGGCACCGTCTCCGGTTGGAACGCCGCCTACGAATTTAGCCGTAAAGAACTCGGGGGCAAGCTGCCGCTCACGCGCCTCTTTGCCGACGCGATCCATTACGCCGAGAGCGGCATCGCCGTCACGCGCAGCCAGAACGCGACCACTGCCGCGAAGCTGGACGGATTGAAGGGCGTGCACGGTTTCGACGAAACCTATCTGGTCGACGGCGCGCCGCCTGCGATCGGCAGCCTGTTCCATCAGAAGCGTCTGGGCGCGACCTTGCGGCGCCTGGCCCAGGCGGGGCTGGACGATTTTTACCGCGGCGAACTGGCCGAATCGCTTGCGCGCGATCTGGCCGCGGCGGGCAGTCCGCTCGCGCTCGATGACCTGCATCGGCACCAGGCGCTGTGGCGCACGCCGCTGGCGCTGAAGCATTCTCTCGGCACGCTGTACAACATGACGCCGCCGACCCAGGGTCTGGTGTCGCTGTTGATACTCGGCATCCTCGATGCACTGGAAATCGGCAAAATCGATCCGGCGGGCCCCGATTACGTGCATCTGTGCGTGGAAGCGACCAAACAGGCCTTCGCCATCCGCGACCGAACCATCACCGACCCGGGGTATATGAAGCTTGACGCGCAGAGCTTGCTCGAGCCGGGGGCGGTGCGCGCGCTTGCGTCCAACATCGATCGCAAGCGCGCCGCGCCCTGGGGTGCGGGCAAGGGCCCCGCCGACACCGTCTGGATGGGCGTGATCGACGGCGAAGGGTGCGCGGTGACTTTCATCCAGAGCACCTATCACGAGTACGGCAGCGGCGTAGTGCTCAAGGACAGCGGCATCGTCTGGCAGAACCGGGGCTGCAGTTTCTCGCTCGACGAGAAGGCTCTGAACGTTCTGCGGCCGATGCGTAAGCCATTCCATACGCTCAATCCGGCGCTGGCGCTGTTTCATGACGGCCGCAGCATGGTCTACGGCAACATGGGCGGCGACGGCCAACCGCAAAGCCAGAGCGCCGTGTTCACCCGCTATGCATTGTTTGGCATGAACCCGCAGGAAGCGGTGAGCGCACCGCGCTGGCTACTGGGCCGCACCTGGGGGCAGACAAGCGATACCTTGAAACTGGAGGCGCGATTCCCGTCAGCGGTAATCGATCAATTGCGGCGCTACGGCCACGAGGTGGAAGTACTGCAGGCCTGGGACGAAACCATGGGCCATGCCGGCGCCATCGTGCGACATGCCAACGGCGTGCTCGAAGGCGGCGCCGATCCGCGTTCCGACGGCGCGGTCGCGGCTTACTGATCAGCGCGCGAGAAGCTTCAGCCCGCGGTCCAGTTCACCAGGCCGCTGTAGCTCGTCGCCAACACCACCAGTCCAAAAGCGATGCGGTACCAGGCGAAAGGCGTGAAATCGTGGCTGGCGATGTAGCGCAGCAGCCAGCGCACGCAGAGGAAGGCCGAAACAAAAGCGGAGACGAACCCGACCGCCCACATGCCTACATCATCGAAATGCAGCAGCGCGCGCTCCTTGTACAGCTGATAGGCCGAGGCGGCGAACAAGGTCGGAATCGCGAGGAAGAAGGAAAACTCGGTCGCCGCCTTGCGCGACAGGCCAAACAGCA
>JAJZUK010000314.1 GCA_021847125.1 Pseudomonadota bacterium
CACCACCCCCACCAGCATGCCGACAATGCCCCACACCACCGTCATCAGCGCGAACTGCCTGACTACCGTGTAGTTG
Source organism: Pseudomonadota bacterium (assembly GCA_021847125.1). Next base: position 77 of record JAJZUK010000314.1, read on the forward strand.
TATGTATTCGTCTTGTCCATGCGCGTCTCGCTGTAATCGATTGACAAAAAACCGCTTGCGCCGCAAATGTCCCCAAAGGCGACTTTAGCAACAGCTTTGGCGCGCCCATTTGATATGAATCAGACGCTTGCCCCGGTCGCAACCGGCGCGGCTCCTGCCCTGGCTGGCCCAGGCCGAAAGCGATGAGCGGCCCCAATGGCCACAATAATAGTAATGTTATTCGTATTTTGAAACCCTGACCTGCGTCAACTTCCGCGGTCCAGGCCCGGAGCGGACGGCGGCTAGCCCAGGCCGGCCACTGCCTTGCGTAGCTGCGCTGCGCGCGCGCCGGCATAGATATCCGCCATGGCGCTCAGCCGCTTGATGTCATTGAGCCGTACGTGCCTGCGCTGCGTCGTAATCAGCTTGTCTTTGCGAAAGCGCGCCAGGACGCGACACACCGTCTCCTCGGCGATTCCCAGATAGTTGCCGATATCCCCGCGCGACATGCTCAGGTGAAATTCGGTGGGCGAATAATTTCGGCTGGCGTAACGCCGTGACAGTCCGACCAGATAGCCCGCCAGTTTCTCCTCGGCGCTGCGCTTGCCCAGCAGCAGCATCAAGTCCTCGTCCTGGCGAATCTGCCGGCTCATGATGGTGAGCATTTGATACTGCAGCGCGGGAATTTCCTGGGCCAGTTCCTCGAATTGGACGGCGTCCACCATGCACACCGAGGTCGTCTCCAGCGCCCGCGCCTCGCAGCTGTACTCGCGCGCTGCGAACGCGCTCAAGCCCAGCAGCTCGCCCGCGATATGAAACCCGGTTATCTGCGTGCGGCCGTCTTCGGCACAAAGATAGCTCTTCACCGAGCCGCTGCGGATGGCATAAACGTAGTCGAAGCGCTTCCCGGCACGGAACAGCAGCTGCCCGCGCTTGAACACCGCCTTGCGTCTGACTATGCTGTCGAGCAGCGTCAGGTCTGCGCGCTCCAGCCCGAGCGGCAGGCACAGCTTATAAATGCCGCAATATTGGCAGGCCAGCGCATCGCAGCTTGGCTGGGTCTTCGCGCGGCGCTGCAGCGGTTCGGCCCGATCGCGTCCCGCGCAAATGCTGCCGACGCTCATGCCGGGCTCCAGCTTCCCTGCGCTTCGCGCACCCTGCCCTCGTCCCTGAGTTTGAGCAGATGCGCCAGCAAAGAGCGGCTCGCCACCGGATACAGGCGCGGCGAGACATCGTCGTAGACCGACGGCAGCAGTTCATCCAGCGTGGCTGCGCGGCCCTCGCGCAGCGCGTTCAGCACCTTGTTTTCGCGCGTGAGCCGGTGGATCAGCAGGCGCTCCAGCGCTTCCTGCGGCTTGTCCATGAGAAATCCATGTCCTGGAGCAAACCAGGCCAGGTCCTCGTGTTGCAGCCGGCGCAGCGAGTCGAGATAGACGCGCATATCGCCGTCGGGCGGATTGATGACCACAGTGGAGCCCTGCATGACGTGGTCGCCGGCGAACAATAGTTTCTCTTCCTCGAGCAGATAGCACAGCTGGTTCGAAGCGTGCCCCGGCGCGTGGATCACGCGCAGCCTGCAGCCCGCGACCTCGATGCGCTCGCCGTGGGCGAGCACCCGATCCGGGAGAAAACTCTGGTCCTGACGCTCGAACGGCGGCGGCATGCCCATGAGCTCGGCCCCGGTTCTCGCCTTGAGCAGCGCGGCCGCGGGCGAATGATCCAGATGGGTATGCGTGACGAGGATCCAGCGTATGCGCCCGCCGGCCGCCGCCAGCACCGCCTCGACATGCGCTTCGATAGCCGGACCGGGATCGATCAGCGCGATGTCCGCGCCCGCGCCAAGAAGATAAGTATTGGTGCCCGGGCCGGTCATGAACCCCGGATTGGGCGCGGTAATGCGCCGCAGCTTGGGCGAGAGCTGCACCACGGCGCCGGGAACGATTTCGCAGGACGCGCTGCCGCGGCCCTCGGGATCGAGCCGGCCGACCTCGGCGTAGGCGTAGTCGCCGGGCACCAGCAGCTTGCTACCTTCGCGGCTGCTCGCGCTGCGCGGCGCCATGGTCGGCATCTTGCGCGGCGAGCGCGCATATGCGAGCAGTGCCGCCGCGGCATCGAAGCCGGCGATGCTCTCCAGCGTCTTGATGGTGGGAAACACGAGCTGCATTTCCCCGCGCCGATGCCGCTCCAGCGCTTCGCCGGGCCGGACCCAGAGGTGATCTACAGTTTCGCTGTTGTCGTGCGATGCGGTTTGCGCCGCGGGCGCCTCGGCTAGGAAAAACCGCGTGTCGTAGCGCCGTGGCCGCCCCGGCTGGGTGATCCAGTGGCTGTAATAGGCGAGCCGTCCCGCCGCGAGGCGCAGGCCGCGCTCGCGGCACAGCTCGGCCAGCGTCGCCCGCCCGGCGCGCACCGATTCGCGCCATTCGGCGAAGACCCTGACATGCCGCTCGTCGTTCAGATCGGCATAGCGGCCCCCGGCGTCGTGCGCGAGCAGCAAGCCGGCCTCCTCGAAGCATTCGCGCACGGCGGCAGTCCAATAGGCCAGGCCGCCGCGCTCCACGCCGAGCAGGCGGCTCGCCTCGGCGTCGTCCAGACCCTCGCAATGCGCCGCCAACTCGGCCGAGGCATCGCTTGCATCGACGCCTCCTCCCGGAAACACGTGGGCCCCGCCCATGAATGCCGCCGCTTGCGTGCGCCGGATCATGAACACCTCCATGCCGTCGCTCGCATCACGCACCAGAATCAGGG
>JAJZUK010000315.1 GCA_021847125.1 Pseudomonadota bacterium
GGATGTTTTTACCTCCGCAACGCAAGCCAGCGCGTTTTCATCGCTGTCGAGCATCAGCCTCACCTCCGCCGCGAGTTCGCAGCTCGCGATTGCGGTGGTCGACGCGGCGCTGGGCCAGGTCAACGTTTCCCGCGGCGACCTCGGCGCCTACCAGAACCGCTTTGCCTCGGCGGTGTCCAACCTGCAAACGACCTCGGAAAACCTGTCTGCGTCGCGCAGCCGGATCCAGGACGCGGACTTCGCGGCCGAAACCGCAGCGATGACCCGCGGGCAGATTCTGCAGCAAGCCGGCACCGCGATTCTCGCGCAAGCGAACTCGCTGCCGAACAGCGTGCTGTCCCTGCTCAAGTAGGCAGCATGAAGTAAGCCCCGGCCGGGATCTCCCCGGCCGGGGATTTCCGCTCGATCGAAGGAGCACGGAACATGAAGCTCGGTACGGTTACGCCTGCGGCGGCCGGATCGAATGCCGCGCCGGCCACGCGCTCGCCCGGAACCTCCGGTGCACCGCTGGCGGGATTGCAGCTCTCTCCGCCCGTACAGACAGGCGCGCAGCCACAGCCGGCCGCAAGCGTGGAGGCGGCGAAACAGGCGGCTGCCCGCATCAACGAATTTCTCAAGTCATCCGCGGCCAACGTCGAGTTTTCCGTCGATGCCGCATCGGGCAAAGTCATCGTGCGCGTCATCGATTCCGAAACCCACCAGCTGATACGCCAGATGCCGACCGAAGAAACGCTCGCCATTTCGCGTGCGCTCGACCGGCTGAGCGGACTGCTCGTGGCGCAAAAAGCCTGATAGCAGGCCTTTTGCAATTGTGCTTCAAGGATTGCCTTTGGACAGCCGATATTAGGATATCGCTGTTCTAATCAGAGAGACTCCCTCATGGCAGTGAGCTTGCCCAGCATCAACGCCAATTCCGGAACCTTGACCGCATCGGGCGTGGGCTCGGGCCTCGACGTGAAATCGCTGGTCAGCCAGCTCATGGCGGTGGAGCAGCGCCCGCTGACGCTGCTCACCCACAAGGAAGGGGTGTTCCAGGCGAAGCTGACCGCCCTGGGCTCGGTCCAGGGCAGCCTGTCCGCGCTGCAATCGGCGGCGAAGACGCTGGCCGCCGCGGGCACGGCCAGCTATTCGACCAGCGTCAGCGACAGCGCGATATTGGGCGCCAGCGCCGACAGCACCGCCGCGGCCGGCAGTTACTCGGTTGCCGTCACGAAGCTGGCGCAAGTGCAAAAACTCGTTTCCCCCGCGCCTGGGCGGGCGAGCCTCACCGCCGCCATTGGCACGGGCAGCGCCACCACACTGACGGTCACGCTGGGCACGATCAGCGGCACCCCGGTCAACGGCCAGTACGCGTCCGCCGGTTTCGCAGCCGATGCAAGCAAGGTGCCGGTGACCCTTACCATTGACAGCAGCAACAACACCCTGGCCGGCATCCGCGACGCGATCAATGCCGCCAACGCGGGCGTCACCGCCAGCATCATCAACGACGGCAGCGGCTCGCCCTATCGCCTGGCGCTGACTTCCAACGCGACGGGCGCCGTGAACAGCATGAAGCTGTCGGTCAGCGGCGATGCCGCCATCGCTGCACTGCTCGAATACAATCCTACCGCGGCGTCGCAAAACCTCAACGAAACCCAGACCGCCCAGGATGCCGCGCTCGCGGTCGACGGCGTGAATGTCACCAGCGCCACCAACAGCGTCGCCGGCGCCATCCAGGGCGTGACGCTCAACCTCGCGAAGGCCCCCACGGCAAGCGCGGTGACCGTCACGGTGCAGCGCGACAACAGCAAGCTGAACTCGGCACTCGGCGCCCTGGTGAACGCGTATAACGGCGCCAACAAGGCAATCGCCGGCGCCACCGCCAAGGGCGCGATCCTGCAGGGCGACTGGGCCGTGCTCGGCCTGCAGCGCAACGTGCGCGCCATCCTCGGCGGCGTGCAGACCGCAGGCGGCGCCTATACCACCCTGTCGCAGCTCGGCATCAGCTTTCAGAAAGACGGAACGCTGGCGCTCGATTCGGCCAAGCTCAGCGACGCATTGTCGGCAAAGGTCGGCGACGCCGCCGCCCTGGCTGCCGCGATCGGAAACGCAGTCAAGAGCGCCGCCGACGACATGCTGGGACCGACCGGCCCGATTTCCAACGAGACCGCCGGCATCAACCGCTCGATCAAGGACATCAGTTCGCAGCGCATAGCCATTCAGAGCCGCCTCGAAGCGACCCAGGCGCGCTACCAGGCACAGTTCAACGCGCTCGACACCCTGATGAGCAGCATGAGCCAGACCAGCAGTTTTCTCATGCAGCAGCTCGGCAATCTCCCCAACTACTACAACAAAGGATGAGCCACATGTTTCCCGCGAATCCCCGCGCCGCAATGAACGCCTACCGCAGCGTGGGCGTCGAGTCCATCGTGGACTCGGCCAGCCCGCACAAGCTGGTACTGATGCTGTTCGACGGCGCCAGCGCGGCGGTGTCTTCGGCCGGCGTGCACCTGCGCAAGCGCAACATCGCGGCCAAGTGCGCGGCGATATCCAAGGCGATCGCAATCATCGACGGCGGCCTCAAGGCGAGCCTGGACCTGAGCGTGGGCGGCGAGCTGGCGCAAAACCTGTCCGATCTGTACGCCTACATGACGCAGCGCCTGCTCCAGGCCAATCTCAACAACGACCCCGCCGCACTCGAAGAGGTATCAAAACTGTTGCAGCAGCTCGGCAGCGCCTGGGCGACCCTGGCCGAAACACCGGCCCCGGCCCAACCCAGCGCGCCGCTGCAGCCGGGCCGCTCCGCCACTTTCTACG
>JAJZUK010000316.1 GCA_021847125.1 Pseudomonadota bacterium
CGTCTTGCCTATCGGCGTCTGGTCCACTTCGAGCACGCGCCCGACCAGTTCCGCGCCGCGGATTGCGCGGCAGCCCGCGAACTGCACCAGCGCGCGCTTTTTCGGCGACAGGCGCGTTTGCGCCACCAGGCGCGCGAGATTGGCGTGCAGCACGTCGCGCGCGAGCGTGGACTTGCCGCTGCCCGAGACGCCGGTGACGACAGTGAGGCGGGCCAAGGGCAGGCGCAGCTGTTTGATGGCGAGGTTGTGCAGGTCGGCGCCGAGGATCTCCAGCGCCGGTGTGTTCGCGTTCACCGCGCGCGGCGGATGCAGGGGATGCTTGAGCGGAGCATTGAGGAAGCGCCCGGTGACCGATTCCGGATGCGCCATCAGGTCCGCGGCCGAGCCCTGGGCCACCACGCGCCCGCCGCGGCTGCCCGCGCCCGGGCCGAGATCGAGCACGTGGGCCGCGCGGCGTATGGTGTCCTCGTCGTGCTCCACCACCACCAGGGTGTTGCCCTTGGATTGGAGCTTTTGCAGCGTGTTGAGCAGCACTTCGTTGTCGCGCGGGTGCAGGCCGATGGTGGGCTCATCCAGGATGTAGCACACGCCGCGTAGGTTGGACCCCAGCTGCGCCGCCAACCGGATGCGCTGCGCTTCGCCGCCGGAGAGCGTGGGCGCGGCGCGGGCCAGCGCCAGATAGCCCAGGCCCACTTCATCGAGGAAGGCGAGACGCGCGTTCAATTCCGCCACCAGGTCGCGCGCGATCTCGGCTTCGCGCCCGCTGGTCTGGAGCTCGCGGAAAAATCGGCCCAGGCGCGCCACCGGCAGCGCGGTGAGGTCGGCGATCGAGTGCCTGCGGTAGCGCACCGCGAGCGCTTCCGGGTTGAGACGCTTTCCATCGCAGGCGGGGCAGGGCACATCGCCCTCCTGCTCGTCGAGAAAGCTGTCCAGGCGTTGGTCCTCCTGTTCGCGGCTGAGGTTCCGGTCGTGTTCGTAATCGGGTTCCTGATAGCCCGAAAGCTTCACCCCCGTGCCGAGGCAGCTCGCGCACCAGCCGTGCGTGGAGTTGAACGAGAACAGGCGCGGGTCCAGTTCGGGGAAGCTGCGCGCGCAGGAGGGGCAGGCGCGCTTGGTGGAGAAAATGGTCTGCGGCAGCGCCAGTTCGATGCGGCCGCGTTTCGATTGTTTCCGGGCCGCGTCGGCGAGGCGATCCAGTTCGCCCAGCACCTGCACCATGCCTTTGCCGAAATCGAGCGCGCGCGCCAGCGCCTGGCGCAAGCCGGCCTCGTTCGCCGCTGTGACGCGCAGGTCGGCCACCGGCAATTCGATGCTGTGCTCGCGAAAGCGGTCCAGGCGCGGCCATTTCGCCGTAGGCAGGAACTCGCCGTCGACGCGCAGAAAGTCGTAGCCCTTGCCCTGGGCCCATTTGGCGAGATCGGTGTAGTAGCCCTTGCGGCTGGTGACCAGCGGCGCGAGCAGGCCGATGCGCTGGCCTTTATGGGTGCGCAGGATGCGCGCGGCGATGGCTTCGAAACTCTGCGGCTCGATCGCGATGTCGCAGTCGGGGCAGTATTGCGTGCCGAGCTTGACGTACAGGAGGCGCAGGAAGTGGTAGATCTCGGTCAGCGTCGCCACCGTGCTTTTCCTGCCGCCGCGACTGGTGCGCTGCTCGATCGCCACCGTGGGCGGAATGCCGAAAATCGCGTCCACGTCCGGACGCGACGAGGGCTGCACGAACTGGCGCGCATAGGCGTTGAGCGATTCCAGGTAGCGCCGCTGGCCTTCGGCGAACAGGATGTCGAAGGCGAGGGTGGACTTGCCCGAGCCCGAGACGCCGGTGATCACGGTGAACTGGTTGCGCGGGATTTCCACGTCCACGTTCTGGAGATTGTGTTCGCGCGCGTTGTGGATCCTGATGGAGTTGGGTCGCGCAGGCAGCGCGGTTGGCGCAGGCAATGCCTCTGAAACGCCCGATTGATGCGGTTCTCCAGCCCCCCCCTTTGAAAAAGGGGGGCTGGGGGGGATTTCTTCGGCCGCCGCAAAATCCCCCGGCGCTGGCGCGCCACCCCCTTTTTCAAAGGGGGTTAGGGCCAGTTCATACTCCCTTAGTGCTTTCCCCGTGTGCGACTTTGTGTGCGCTGCAACCTGAGCCGGCGAGCCGGTGCACACGATTTCGCCGCCGGCATCGCCGCCTTCCGGTCCGAGGTCGATGATCCAATCGGCGGCGCGGATCACGTCGAGGTTGTGTTCTATGACCGCCACCGAATGTCCCGTGGCGATGAGCTTGCGCAGGGCGCCGAGCAGCTTGGCGATATCGTCGAAGTGCAGGCCGGTGGTGGGCTCGTCGAAAAGAAACAACTTTCCCTTGCGCAGCAAGCCGCCCGCGGACGGGGCGCCTTTGGTGGCTTCGACGAGGTGCCCGGCGAGCTTCAGCCGCTGCGCTTCGCCGCCCGAGAGCGTGGGCACCGGCTGGCCGAGCTTGAGGTATTCCAGTCCGACGTCGGCGAGCGGTGTGAGTACCGCCTGTACCTGCGCGTGATCCGCGAAGAAAGCGAGCGCCTCGGCCACCGTGAGTTCCAGCACGTCGGCCAGCGACAGCGCCGGCTTTTCGCTCCGGCCTGCGAGCGTCACTTCCAGGACTTCGGCGCGGAAACGCCGGCCGTTGCAGTCGGGGCAGCGCAAGTAGACGTCGGACAGGAACTGCATTTCGACGTGCTCGAAACCGTTGCCGCTGCAGGTCGGGCAGCGGCCGTTGCCGGAATTGAAGCTGAAGGTGCCGGCGGTATAGCCGCGCTCCACCGCCAGGGGC
>JAJZUK010000317.1 GCA_021847125.1 Pseudomonadota bacterium
CCGCGGCATGACGCGCAAGATCCTGGCGCGCGACTCCGGCGTGTCCGAGCGCTACCTCGCCCAGCTCGAATCCGGGCAAGGCAACGCATCGGTGCTGCTGCTGCTGCGCGTTGCCGCCGCGCTGAATATGTCCGTGACCGAATTCCTGCAGCAAGGCGCGGAGCAGCCGGTGGAGCTCGCGCTGATCTGGCAATTCCTGCAGCGCCTGCCGGCGCAGAAACTGCCGCTGGTGCGCTCGCAGCTGCTGCGCGATTACGGCACCGCCCATATCGAGCGCATGAAGCGCATTGCGCTCATCGGGCTGCGCGGCGCGGGCAAATCCACGCTGGGCAGCCGCCTGGCGAAGGAATTGGAAATCCCGTTCATCGAACTCGACCGCGAGGTCGAGCGCGAGGCCGGCACCAGTCTGTCGGAAATCTTCCTGCTCTACGGCCAGGCCGGCTATCGCCGCTACGAGCGACGCTGCCTCGAGAACGTGGTCAAGAACCATGAACGCGCGATCATCGCCACCGGCGGCTCGATCGTGTCCGAGCCCGGCACCTACGACCTGCTGCTCTCGACCTGCCGCACGGTGTGGCTCAAGGCGCAGCCGGAAGAGCACATGGCGCGCGTGGTGGCCCAGGGCGACACGCGCCCGATGACCGGCAACCGCGAAGCCATGGAGGACCTGCATCGCATCCTGCGCGGCCGCAACGCGCTGTACGGCCGCGCCGACGTCACCATCGATACCGCACACAAGAGCATAGACCAAAGCCTGCAGCAGCTACGCAAAGCCGTCGCAGCTTGAACCCCCAGGAGAAACCATGCAAGCACCCATGAACAAAACCGCCAACCCGGCCAGCGTCAGCTTCGACACCCACCCCGAGCGCTACGTGCACTGGCGCATGAGCGTGGCCGGCGCGACCGCCACGCTGGCGATGAACGTGAACGAGGACAAAGGGCTCAAGCCCGGCTACAAACTCAAGCTCAACTCCTACGACCTCGGCGTGGACATCGAGCTCTACGACGCGCTGAACCGCATCCGCTTCGAGCATCCCGCCGTGCGCTGCGTGGTGCTGACCTCGGCGCGCGAGCGCATGTTCTGCTCCGGCGCCAACATCTACATGCTGGGCCAGTCCAGCCACGGCTGGAAAGTGAATTTCTGCAAATTCACCAACGAGACGCGCAACGGCATGGAGGACTCCAGCCGCAACGACGGCCTCAAGTTCCTTGCCGCGGTCAACGGCACCTGCGCCGGCGGCGGCTACGAGATCGCACTCGCCTGCGACGAGATTCTCATGATCGACGACCGCTCCTCCACCGTGAGCCTGCCCGAAGTGCCGCTGCTCGGCGTGCTGCCGGGCACCGGCGGCCTCACGCGCATCACCGACAAGCGCAAAGTGCGGCGCGACCTGGCCGACTTTTTCTGCACCACCACCGAGGGCGTGCGCGCCGACCGCGCCAAGCACTGGGGCCTGGTCGATCACGCTGCCCGCCCGCAGGCTTTTGCTCAAGCCGTGCAGGAGCATGCCGCACGCCTCGCGGCTGCGAGCGACCGGCCGCAAGACGCCAAGGGCATCACGCTCACACCGCTCCAGTGCAGCTACGACGCGGCGGGCTACCACTACCAATACGTGGATGTCGTCATCGACCGAAGCGCGCGCAGCGCCACGCTCACCGTGTCCGCGCCGAAAGAAGCGCAGCCCGAGACGATAGAAGGCATTCTCGCAGCGGGCGTCGCCTGGTGGCCGCTGCAAATGGCGCGTGAACTCGACGACGCGATACTCATGCTGCGCACCAACGAGGTCGAAATCGGCACCTGGCAGCTGAAAACCCGCGGCGACATCGAGCGCGTGCTCGCCATTGACGCCGTGCTGGCCAAGCAGCGCGCACACTGGTTCGTGCGCGAAACCCTGGGCCTGTTGCGGCGCACGCTGGCGCGTCTGGACGTGACTTCGCGCACCCTGTTCGCGATCGTCGATCAGGGCTCCTGTTTTGCCGGCACGCTGGCCGAACTCGCGCTCGCCGCCGACCGCGGCTACATGCTGCAGCTGCCGGACGAGCCGGAAAAAGCGCCGCGCATGGTCCTGTCCGAACTCAACTTCGGCAGCTATCCGATGGTGAACGGGCTTACGCGCCTGGCCACCCGCTATTGCGGGCGAGCCGAACCGGTGGAGGAAGCGCGCCAGGTCATAGGCGAGAAACTCGACGCGCACGACGCGTCCAAGCTCGGCCTGGTCACGTTCACCCCGGACGACCTGGACTGGGACGAGGAAGTGCGCATTGCGCTGGAAGAGCGCGCCAGTCTCTCCCCCGACGCGCTCACCGGCATGGAGGCGAGCCTCAGATTCACCGGCGCCGAAACCATGGAGACGCGCATTTTCGCGCGGCTGTCGGCCTGGCAGAACTGGATTTTCAACCGGCCCAATGCGGTCGGCGAGCACGGCGCGCTGAAAGTATTCGGCACGGGCTCGAAGGCAAAATTCAACTGGGAAAGAATTTAGAGTCCGTTTCAAAATGAGAAAGACCGGTTTTCTCAAGATCGTCTATTGCGTGCGGATGGGTTCATCATCCGTGCGCAATAGACGATCCGCGCGGACGAATTTACCGTCCGCGCAGGTTTTGCCAACACCTGCGCGCTGCGCGCGCCAACCGCGTTTTCTGTACGGATAAAAAGCATCCGCACAGAAAACGCGGTTACGGTTAGAAACAAGGACGGCGTGGGTTTTTATACAAAATCGCAACTTTGCAATAGCCGGAAGCTCGTTTTAAGTCCCCATGTATAGGAGATACAACATGTCCATCAATTA
>JAJZUK010000318.1 GCA_021847125.1 Pseudomonadota bacterium
GCTCATCGTGCTTTGCCTGGTCCTGGTTAACTTCATCTCTTTCGACGGCTCTATCCCGCAGTTTGAAAAGGCGGCGGGCGCCTATTTGCAGCAGCCGGTGAAGATCAAGGCGCTGCACCTGTCTCTGGTGCCGCGGCCGCATTGGCGCCTGGACGGCGTTTCAGTGGGCAATGAGGGTCAGCTCAAGGTGGCTCAGGTCAATGCGGTTGCCGAACTCGGCAGCATGTTCAGCGACAAGAAAGCGTTTTCCTCGATCGAACTCGAATCGCCGGTGCTGGGCGAGCAGGGATTTCTGGGCCTGCTTTTCGGCAAGCCGGCGGGGCGCGACTTCAAAGTGGCGAGTATCGTCGCGAAGAACGCCAAACTTGAATCGAAGACCTTTATCCTGCCGGCCTTGGACGCGAACATTGCGCTGGGCGACGACGGCACCTGGCAGAAGATCGCGCTTGAGACGCCGGACCACAAGACCAGCCTGACGCTGAAACCGGAGGGTGACGGCGCCGCGCTCGAAGTCGAGACCAATGCGTTCAGCTTGCCGTTTCATCCGTCGTTCATTCTGGAAAATTTCGTTGCCAGCGGCCAGCTTCGCCGCGGCGAACTCAGGCTGAAAGAATTCAAGGGCGGGATTTTCGACGGTTACCTGTCGGGCAGCGCCAACCTCAAATGGGGTGCGGACTGGAGCCTGGACGGGGAGATCAGCGTGCGCGCGATGGATCCGGGCAAGTTCGCGCCCGCGCTGCTGGATCAGGGCAGGCTCGAGGGCAAGGCGGCATACTCGATGCGCGCAAAGTCCTATGACGAGTTGTACGACGCGCCGCGCCTGGAAGGCAGTTTCGACATTCTGAAGGGCAACGTGCTCGGGATAGACCTGGGACGGATGTTGCAGGGCGGTGGCGCGGGCGGCAAGACCGCGTACGCCGAACTGACCGGCGGTTTCGTGCGCGAAGCGGGCAGGACTCAGCTGCGGCAGCTCAATCTGGTCTCGGGCCCGGTGTCCGCCGCCGGCAGCGCCGAGGTCGATGGGACCAAGCGCATCAGCGGCCGCTTTGTCGTCGAACTCAAGTCGCCCGTGGCGCATGCACGCGCCAACCTGACGCTGTCGGGCACGCTGCAGGAACCGCATTTCAGCCGCTGATTCCCGCCGCTGCGCCGAGGCGCAAGCGCCCACCTATTCTTTAGCTTTTAGCAAGGCCTTGAGATCGGCGAAGGCCTTGTAGGTGGACGGCGCTTCGGGCGCGTCCGTGCGCGCCGGCTCGGCACGTCCGGCGGAATCCAGATAGCGCGAGTGCTCGTTGTCGTGGCAGTAGATGCAGAGCAGTTCCCAATTGCTGCCGTCGCTCGGATTATTGTCGTGATTATGGTCGCGGTGATGCACCGTGAGCTGCTGCAGGTTCGTACGCGTGAATTCGCGCGCGCAGCGTCCGCACACCCAGGGGTAGATCTTGAGCGCCTGTTCGCGATAATCCTGTTCGCGCAGCTCACGCTTGCGCCTGGCCTCGGCCACGATCCGATCGAGTTTGCTGTTGTCCGGCATGTGCACATCCCTTTTGAGCCTAGTCATTCCGAGTCCCCTCCGAGGATAAACTTCGCGAGGAATCTGCTTTTGTTCGAAACAAGGAGAAGCAGATTCCTCGGCCAGCGGCCTCGGAATGACAATACAACCACTACGACCGAATTCATTCTGCGCCCGCGCGGTGCGATCTTCAACCGCGCCCGGCTTCCGCTATAATTACGCTTTAACGGCGCTCGCTTCCATGGCTGAAATCCTCAAGCTGCGCGGCAGCCCCGCGCTTTCCGCGTTCCGTCTGGAAAAACTGCACGCCCGTCTGGCCGAAGCCGCGCCGGGCGCGCGTATCGCCGGCGCTGAATTCTGGCATTTCATCGAAGCGGCACACCCGCTGGCGGCGCGCGAACGCACCGTGCTCGAACAGCTGCTCGTCTACGGCGAACCGGCACCCCCCCGCGCCCCGGCGGGCGAACTGGTGCTGGTCGTGCCGCGCATCGGCACCATCTCGCCCTGGTCGTCCAAGGCCACCGATATCGCACGCCAGTGCGGGCTGCCGGCAGTGCGGCGCATAGAGCGCGGCATCGCTTATTACATCGAAGGCGCGTCCGGACAGAAATGGGAGGTCGCCGCGCTGCTGCACGATCGCATGACCGAGAGCGTGCTCGACACCCTGGACGCGACGGAGCAGCTGTTCCGCCACGTGGCGCCGCGGCCATTGGTCGCCATTGATGTGTTCGCGCGCGGCCGCGCGGCGCTGGAGGAAGCCAATCGCGCGATGGGTCTGGCGCTGTCCACAGACGAGATCGACTATCTGCTCGAAAATTTCCGCGCCATCGGCCGCAATCCCACCGACGCCGAACTCACCATGTTCGCGCAGGCCAATTCCGAGCACTGCCGCCACAAGATTTTCAACGCCTCCTGGATCATCGACGGCAAGGCCCAGGCGCAGACGCTGTTCGGCATGATACGCGAGACGGAGAAGGCGAACCCGCAGGGCACGGTGGTGGCGTATTCGGACAATTCCGCAATCATGGAAGGGCGCGAGATAGCACGCTTCTACCCCGATGCGGACGGCCGCTACGGCTATCACCGCGAGGCGACGCATACGCTGATGAAGGTGGAGACGCACAACCATCCGACCGCGATTTCTCCGTTTCCGGGCGCGGCGACCGGCTCCGGCGGCGAGATCCGCGACGAAGGGGCGACCGGCCGCGGAGCCAGGCCCAAAGCCGGTCTCGCGGGTTTTTCGGTTTCGAATTTGCGCATTCCCGGCGCTGTCCAG
>JAJZUK010000319.1 GCA_021847125.1 Pseudomonadota bacterium
CCAGAGTTCGCCAATCTGGCGCGCGGCGCGGCGGCTGTCCATGGATCTGCTCCGACTGCAATGACCGGATTTTACGCCGGCAGGGGTTCACCACGGCGTCTGGCGAGAATTGGATCCAGCAGAAGCACCTCATTCCCCCCTCGCGCATCAGCTGGACCGGGGGTTGTCGATCGGAACACGGTTGCTGCGCCGCCGCATCCCGGCGTGCCGGGGTCGGCTGGGGCTTGAATCCGCGCACGGCGGCCATTACAGGGCTTGATTCATTCGGCGCGCAGTCCTAGCCTCGCTGCGGCTGCCTTGCTGCAGCACGCATCTGGGGATCGCTTGGCCACCGCTTCCACCCGCCGCCTGCCGGCACTGATCGAGCAGTTGCTGCGCGCGCGTGACGCGCAGGAGCTGCATCAGGTCGCCGCCCTGTTCGCATCACGGTCCCGGACGCTGGACCCCGAATCGCGCGCGTCGCTGGCGCGATGGGCGGACGGGCTGGTCGAAGCACGCCGCGCGCAGATCGAGCAGCGCGACCAGGCTGCCGCGAACCTGGCACGCCTGGAGGGCGCCGAACGACTGCAGCGCGCGCTGTATGCCATCGCCGAGCAGGCCGGCGCCGAACGTCGGCTGCCGGAAGTGATGAGCTCGATGCACGAGATTCTTCGCAACCTGATGTATGCGGAGAACTGCTACTTCGTCCTGTATGACGAATCCTCCGACACCGTGCGATTCGTCTATTACGCCGACGTGGCGGATCCGGACCCCCCGCATCCCGACCATGACTACCCCCTCGAAGAGACGCGCAACAGCCCGACGTGGCACTTGATCCGTGGTGGACAAGCGCTGCGCGGGTCCCTCGATGAAATTGCCCTGCAGGTGCAAGGGCCCTTGCAGGCCACGGGTCCCATCTGCGTCGATTGGCTTGGGGTTCCCATGCGCCGCGGGAATCGCGTGATCGGCGGCATTGCGGTGCAAAGCTACCGGGACGACGCACGTTATAGCGCCGAGGACCAGGCGCTACTTGGCTACGTGGCCCAGCATATCCAGTCCGCGCTCGAGCGCCGCCAGGCGCATGCGGACCTGGAGAAGCGCGTGCACGAGCGTACGGAGGCGCTCCGTGAGGCAAATCGCGTACTCCAGCAACAGGTGCTCGAGCGCCAGCGCGGGGAACGCCTGCAGGCTGCACTTTTCCGGATTGCTGAATTGGCGAGCACGAGCGACAGCCTGGACGCCTTTTATGCAGCGGTTCATCGGGTTGTCGGCGGCCTCCTGTACGCGCGCAACTTTTACATCGCCCTGCTATCCGACGATGGCCAGCAGCTCACTTTTCCCTACTCGGTCGATGAGCAAGACGCGGTGCGAAGGCCGCGTCGCGCGGGACACGGCCTGACCGAATACGTCATCGCCCATGGCGCCGCGCTGCTGGCGAACGAGGACAACATGCAAGCGCTGCGCGCCAGCGGAGACGTGGTTCAGAGCGGCGCCGATTCGGTTTGCTGGCTCGGCGTGCCGCTGGTGCTTGGTGAAAGAACCGTCGGCGCCCTGGTCGTCCAGAGCTACGCACCCGAGCATCGCTACAGCAGCCGTGACCAGGACCTCCTGACATTCGTCAGCTATCACATTGCCAATGCCCTTGATCGTCGGCGCAATGCGGACATCCTTCGGCTTGCCCACGCGGACTTGGAGCGCCGCGTGGCCGAGCGCACCCGGGCGCTGGCGATGGCAAACAGGGATCTGCGCGAGCAGGTGGCGGAGCGCGAGCGAGCAGAGCGCCGGCTCAAATTCGAAACCCTCCATGATTCGTTGACGGGCTTGCCCAACCGCAACTTGCTGGTGCAGCGCCTTGAACACGCGCTGGAGCGCTTGCGCGTTGATGCCCAACGCCGATTCGCGGTCCTGTTCCTGGACCTGGACCGGTTCAAGGTCATCAATGACTCGGTTGGACATCTGGTCGGCGACGATCTTCTGTTCCAGGCGGGACGACGCATCCGCGGCAGCCTCAAATCACAGGATGTCGTCGCGCGGCTGGGTGGCGACGAATTCGCAGTGCTGATCGAGAATATCCATTCGATCGAGGAAGTGACGCGTGTTGCCGACCGCATCATCGCCAGCATGCAGGCACCGTTCCAACTCGGCCAAAAGGAAATGTTCACGTCGGTCTCGATCGGCATCGCCGTCGCCGAACCCCACTACGTCCGACCCGAGGAACTTCTGCGCGACGCCGATTCAGCGATGTATCGTGCCAAAGCCGAAGGCCGTCAGCGGTGGTCGATCTTCGACGAACAACTGCGCCGTCAAGCCGTCCATCTCCTTGACATGGAGGTCGACCTGCGTCGCGCACTGGCGCGCGGTGAATTCGTGCCGTACTACCAGCCCATCACCCGCCTCGAAGATGGAACCACCGTAGGCTACGAGGCGCTGGTGCGCTGGCAGCACCCGCAGCGAGGCGTGCTCGATCCCGCGCAATTCCTTGCGGTTGCGGAGGACAACGGCTCGGCAGAGGCGATGGATTGGCTGATCTTCGAGCGCGTTGCCGCGGAAGCGCCACAGCTTCTTGAAAGTGGCGGCTTCGTGAGCATCAATCTGTCCGCTCGCCACTTCCGCAGCGCAGGGCTCACCGCGCGGCTGCTTTCGCTTCTGGTTCGCCACAACCTGTCGCCGGAGAACCTGCGCATCGAGGTAACTGAGCGCGTCCTGCTCGACAACCCCGAGGAATTCAGACGCACACTCGCCGACCTGCGTGACCAGGGAATCAGCGTTTCGCTTGACGACTTCGGTACCGG
>JAJZUK010000320.1 GCA_021847125.1 Pseudomonadota bacterium
CACGCGCGACAGCTCCAAGCGCTCTCCGGCGATGGTCAGCACCAGAAAGCCGATCCAGAACGGCACGGCGGAATAAATCGGACGCCCCCCGAGCCAGAGCAAATTGCCCAGCAGCCAGCACAGTGCCCCCAGGGCCAAGGTCAGTGTGAACAATTCGCGCTGACGACGGTAAAACACGACTGAGACCGCGGTCATGACTGCGCTGCCCAGCGCAATCAGGACCGGAGCTACGGCGAACGGTGCGCCGAAAATCCCCGCCGCTGCGCCCAGCGCAGTCAGCAACGGTGCGACATAAGCCCAGCGCCGCGACAGCGCTACGGCGCGCTCGAGGCTGATCACGGTACCGAAGAAACCGCAGGCCATGAGCGGCCCATGCAGCATGGCGAGATCCGCGACCGGCAGCCGAAACGGCCAGCCCAGGCGCGCGAGCCCTGCGGCCATGCCCGCGAACAGCGAGGCAAACGCGAGCGCCAGCAGGGGCGCACGCGCTGCGACCGGAACGTCGCTGTTCATCGCCCTTCCCTCGACGTCGACCGCCGGCGCCTCAGGCGGACTTGGCGATGCGCACTTTCCATACCTCCGGACCGGTCTCGAGGTAGTCCCAGGCGAACGATTGCCCGCGTTCGGCCTGGAAATGGTAGTAGAGCGGTTTCGGATCGTGGTCGTTGACCAGCAGCATGGCTTCGCCGGGCGCAAGCTGGTCGAAGGTGCTGAAAATCAGCGGATGGCGATCGCGCGGGACGATATTGCGCACATCGACGGTGGTGGTAGCGGTAGTCATGTCTTCGGTCTCCTTCACTCGTTGAAAGAATCGGTTGGCCCTGTCGATACGTCAGCCGGGCCAGCCGAAGGTTTGCCTTGCGGTCTCCGACATCATGTCGGGCGTCCAGGGCGGTTCCCACACCAGCGCAATTTCCACGGCTACGTCTTCGGGCAAGGCTGCGCTCACGGCTCTTCGGGCGTTCTCCGTGATGAGATCGCCCATGGGGCAGGCGGGCGTGGTCATGGTGAGTTCGACGCGTACACGCTCCGCTGCGATGTCGATGCGGTAAATCAATCCGAGATCGACGATATTCATGCCCACCTCGGGATCGTCGACCAGGCGCAGCGCCTCGCGCACCCGCTCCTCGGTGGTCAATGCGGCTGGGGCTTCCATCTCGGCCTCCTTTAATATGTATTTCATATGTGCCTTTACTATAAACCAAGTTTCAGCCATAATCAACACATGATATACATCTTTCATTTCCACCCGCGCAAGCCGCCATGCGCCTGACCACCTTTTCCGACTACAGCCTGCGCGTGCTGATCTATCTCGGCGTGCACGACGACGAAATCGCCACGGTCGGGCAGATCGCCCAGGCCTACGGCATCTCCTCCAACCATTTGATGAAAGTGGTGCATCACCTCGCTCAAGGCGGCTACATCGAGACCGCGCGCGGCAAAGGCGGCGGCATGCGCCTCGGGCTCGCGCCAGAAAAAATCAACATCGGCGAACTGGTGCGCGGCACCGAAGACAACCGCAAACTGGTCGAGTGCTTCGACCGCGACCAGTCCGACTGCCGCATCGAATCGGCCTGCGTGCTGCGCGGCGTGCTCGGCAAGGCGCTGGATGCCTTCTACAGCTCGCTCGACGCTTATACGCTGGCCGATCTGATCGCACCCAAGCCCCGGCTCGCCAACATGCTCGTGTTCTCGCACAAGCGCGCCGGCTGAGATGAATCGCCACACCCTGCCCGGAGTCTGTTGATGTGCACCGCGAAAGTTGCGTTTCCAGGTTTTAGCGCCCCCGCGGCCGGCTTCGAGGCGCCGCTGGAAATGCTTGCGGCCTGCCACGGACGCGTCGAGCGCCAATGCCAAACGCTGCTGCGCCTGGCGCCGCACTTGAGCGCACACGGGGCAGACCAGGCGGCGCGCGAAGCGGCGCAAAACGTGCTGCGCTATTTCGATACCTCGGCCCGGCATCATCATGCCGACGAAGAAGAGGACCTGTTCCCGGCGCTGCTGCAGGCCGCGCCGGCAGCCGAGCTTGCTTCCCTGCGCGAACTGATCGCTGCGCTGCGGGCGCAGCACCGCGAACTGGAACAGTTGTGGGGAGCATTGCGCCGGAAGCTCGATGGGGTGCAGCGCGGAACCTCGAGCGAACTGGATACAGGTGAAGTCGAGCGCATGGCCGCGCTCTACCGCAGCCACATTGCGCGCGAGGAAGCGGAACTGCTGCCGCTCGCGGCACGGATCCTCGCAACTGCACAACTGGACGGCGTCGGCCGCGCAATGTGGCTGCGGCGCGGAATCAAGGAGATCTAGGCATGGCCAAACAGGTCATAGCATTCACCACCGACAAGCGCTTCGTGCGCCGTGCGCGCGAGCTCAGGACCATAAAGGCGATGGTGCGCCTGTACTGCCGCGGCCACAATCATCCGCAGCGCAACCCGCTGTGCGCGGACTGTGCCGAAATGTTCGAGTACGCCACGCGCCGGCTGGAGCGCTGCGTGTTCGGCGACGCCAAGCCGACCTGCACCAACTGCACCGTCCACTGCTACAGCGCGGAAATGCGCGAACGCGTCAGGGTGGTCATGCAGTGGGCCGGCCCGCGCATGCTGGTGCGCCACCCCGTGCTCGCCGTGTTTCACGTGCTCGACGGCCGCCGGCCGGCGCCGCTGCTGCCGGCCAAGCCGGAGAAGCGCGCGGAGTAAGCTCAGCCGGCTTTGCGGTGGAAATGCGGATACAGCTGCGCCACCACTTCCCCGTCCGTGGCCCAGGTTTTGAAG
>JAJZUK010000321.1 GCA_021847125.1 Pseudomonadota bacterium
CGTGTGGTGTTGATTGTCTCAGCCCTCGCTTTCGCCGCTTGGCTCGGCCACAAATGGTGGTGGGGTTTGTCCCGTGTCACCACGGACAATGCGCAGATCGAAGGTCATATCGTCCCCGTGCTCGCCGGGGTGGGGGGCTACGTCGCCGAGGTCAAGGTAGACAACGATCAGCCGGTCAAATCCGGCGACCTGCTGGCGCGCATCGACGACCGCGACTACCGCGCCAAGCTGGCGCAGGCCGAGGCCGATCTGCAGCTCGCCATCGCGAACGCCGGCAAAGAAGGACAGACCGGTCAGGCGGGCGCGCAGGTAGCGGCCGCCCGTGCCGCCGCGGCCGCAGCGCGCTCCGGCATCGAGCAGGCAATCGCCAATGCCGACAACGCGCAAAAGGATCTGGACCGCGCGCGCCAGCTGGTGGAGAAGAAGATGCTCGCTCCGCAGACCCTGGATGCGGCCGAAGCGGCGGCGCGGGCGGCCTCGGCGCAAGTCAGCATGAGCCGCGAAAGCGCCACTTCCGCGGGCGCGCAGGTCACGGCCTCGGGCGCGACGCTGACGCGTCTGGCCAAGCTGAAAGCATTCGTAGTCAGCCACGAGACGCCCGAAGCGATGGCTCAGGCCAAGGCTCTGCGCCTGCTCGACGGCGTGATCATGAAGCAGGCCACCATGCTCGCATTCGAGCGGCTGTTCCTGCTGTTCGGCGTGGTGCTGCTGTCGGCGCTGCCTCTGCTGCTGATGCAGCGCGGCCATTTTGCGCGGCGCGAAGTCGAGGCGCCGGCGCACTAGCGCGGCGGCCGGCTCCCTCCTGCTTCCTGGATCGCGGGCACCGCTGCGTTGCTTGGCTAACGCAATAACTCGTAGCGGCCGCCCGTATTCAGGGCGCGCTGGTAGGTGGGGCGCGCGTGAATGCGCTCGAGCCAGGCCATCAGCTTCGGTCGTGTCTTGTCCAGTCCGCCGCGCACGACCGACGCCTCGACGACGAAGCTCATCTGAATATCCGCGGCGGTGAATGCTTCGCCCGCGAACCAGGTGCTCTTCATCAGCTCCGCCTCCATGAATTCCTGCTGGGTCCTGAGTTGCGGTTCAACCAGAGTTTCCAGCACCTTGCTGCATATGCCGCGCGCGATCGGGCGCGCGAAGAACGGCATCGGCTGGCGCGGTAGCCTGCCGAACAGGAGCTTGAGCAGTAACGGGGGCATCGCCGAGCCTTCGGCGAAATGCAGCCAATAGGTGTAGCGCAGGCGCTCAGGCGTGCCCGCAGCCGGAGCCAGCATTCCGGTACCGTGGCGTTCGACCAGGTACTCGATGATC
Organism: Pseudomonadota bacterium; assembly: GCA_021847125.1. The sequence continues at coordinate 1,309 of JAJZUK010000321.1, forward strand.
GCTCCCGATTCGGCGATGGTGAGGCCGTTTTCGGTGATCACAGGCGATTTGCCCAGCGGATGCACCGCGCGCAGCGACGCGAGCGCAAGCATGGTCTTAGGGTCCCGCTCGTAGCGCTTGATTTCATACTCGACGCCGAGCTCTTCCAGCAGCCACAGCACGCGGTGGGAACGCGAGTTATTCAGGTATCATCGACGACCTGGGCACGCACGATGAAATACGCGGTCATGTCCTTCACTCCTTCGGAATTTCACGCGACAGGTAACAGCCGAAACCCGCGCACGCCGTAGCCTTGCTGCGGCTTTCGCACAGAAAGCCTTATGCTCCAGATCAGCCGTGGGCGAAGCTGATCGTTCCCTTGCCTTGGCGCCTGGCCTCGTATCGCTGGCGGTCGGCCGCGAGCAACAGTGAAGCGGCGTCGGCGGCGTGGTTCGGAAACAGGGCAATGCCCAGACTGCCCGAAAGCGCACGGCCGAGGTCCGGCGCTTGTAGCGCATTCTCGTCACTGGCAATGATCGAACTGGCGACGCACCTGGCCGCTTCGTGCTGGCTCGCATCAATAGTCAGCACGACCACGAACTCGTCGCTGCCCACGCGGGCGACCCGATCGTCTTCGCCCTTATTGCACACTGCGCGTGCGTAGTTCGCGCACTCGGTCATCCATTCTTTGAAACCAAGCAAGGTCAGGCCCTGGGTCACGGCCACGCGCCACGAGGCTATCGCTCGCATTTGAGCTACCGAGTCCAGTTCGGTTGTTATTTCTGTACTCCCCGCTGAATTGAAACGGCTCGCAAACCATACACTAATTCACAATAAAAATCAAGTTATTATCAATATGTTCTAAGAATTTACATGATTAGCACGGCGTTGCATGCTCGGAAGCAGTGCCCCCGTTCCCGCCAGGCAGCGGCTCAATGCGCGAGCGCACGCGCCAGCACCCGCGCCGGTGCGCCGTCGCAGTCGGCGATATTGAGCGGACAGAACATGAACTCGACGCGCCTGCCCGCGAGCGCGCGCAGGTTGGCGACCTGCTCCGCGATCAGCACGCCGTCGGCGAGCAGCACGCGGTGCACCGGCCAGATGAAGCCTTCCGGGCGCTTGTCGATCGCAATGTCCGGCGTAGGCATGTCCACCGCGACGAGTTTGAGCTTGCGCTCGACCAGCCATTCGGCCGCCGCGACAGAAAGCGAGGCGTGGCGGTCGTAGTCTGGCGTACCCATGCGTTCGGCCACGCCGGTGTCCAGCGCGAGTATGTCGCCCGGCTCGAGCGCGGGCCGCATGCGTTCGAGGTCAGACGGCTCGATCAGGCCGTACAGCGACACATCGAGACGCCACACCGCGCGCTGCCCCATCAGGCGAATCAGCGGTATGTCCTGGAACGCAGGCCCGTCATTGTGGAAGTGGCGCGGCGAATCCACGTGCGTGCCGGTATGCACGACCATCTGCAGTTCGGTG
>JAJZUK010000322.1 GCA_021847125.1 Pseudomonadota bacterium
ATCTCTTCCCGGGAGCAACCTGCTGGCCGACATCAGCGCAGCCTGCGGCAAGAACAATGTCGCCGTCGTCGCCGCTGGAAGCATCTCGACCAACCTGATGGGGGATTCCATCGCCACCAATATGTTCATGCTCGGCTATGCCCTGCAACAAGGCTGGCTGCCCGTCTCCAGCGCGGCCGTGGAAAAAGCGATAGCACTGAACGGCGTGGCGGTCGAATTCAACCTGAAGAGCTTCGTCTGGGGCCGGCGCGCCGCAGTCGATCTCGCGCGCGTCGAAAAGATCGCGACACCGGCCGCGGTCATTCCGATCAGCCAGCACCTGTCGCGCAACCTGGACGAACTGCTGGCCAACCGCGTCGATTTCCTCAGCGCCTACCAGGACCCGGCCTATGCGGCGCGCTACAGGGAACTGGTGGAGAAGGTGCGGCGCATCGAGTCGGAGAAAGTCGGCGCAACCAAGCTCGCCGAGGCGGTCGCGCGCTATTACGCCAAGCTCATGGCCTACAAGGACGAATACGAGGTCGCGCGGCTGCACTCCAACCCTGCCTTCATGCAGAAAATAGAAGGCATGTTCGAAGGCGACTACAAGGTGGTGTTCCACATGGCGCCGCCCATCCTCAACAAGCCCGACCCCGCGACCGGCGAGGCGAAGAAATCCACTTTCGGTCCGTGGATGATGCGCGTATTCCGGCTGCTCGCGGCGTGCAAAGGCCTGCGCGGCGGCGCGTTCGACATTTTCGGCCGCACCGAAGAAAGGAAGACCGAGCGCGGGCTGATCGTCGAATACGCCGCTACCGTGGAAGAGCTGCTGGGCAGGCTCACACCGGAGAACCACGCGCTGGCAATCGAGATTGCCAGCGTTCCCGAGTCGATCCGCGGTTACGGCCACGTCAAGCTGCGCCATCTCAAGCTGGCGCAAAAACAGCGCGCCGAACTGCTGGCGAAATTCAACGCGCCAGCGGAGCGCAGCGTCCGAGCGGCGTAAGTTTCAGGTCGACATGGGCCTCACCCGCATCGATCTCGAGCGCGATCGCATCCGCGAGGAACTGGCGCAGACGCCGCTGGGTCCGCACCTGCTCAGCGACGCCGAACTCGAGGAATCCTTGTGGCAGATCCTGGATGCGCGCGCCGCCGACGAGGATTGCTGGCTGTTCGGCTACGGTTCGCTGGTATGGAATCCGCTGTTCCATTTCGAGGAAAAGCGCGTGGTCACCACCCACGGCTATCACCGCAGCTTCTGCCTGTGGTCGCGCATCAACCGCGGCACGCCCGACCGGCCGGGGCTGGTGCTGGGCCTGGACCGCGGCGGGCGCTGCCGCGGCGTCGCCTACCGCATCGCCGGGGACCATGTCGAGAACGAATTGCGCCTGATCTGGCGGCGCGAAATGATGCTCGGCGCCTACGTGCCGCGCTGGGTGCGGGTGAGCGACGGCGAGGGCCAGTTCCGCGCCATCACCTTCACCATCAACCGCGCCGGCCCGTCCTACGCCGGCCGCCTGCCGCCGGAAACCATCATCGAACGGCTGATGACCTGCCATGGCCGCATGGGACCGGGAATAGAATATTTGCTGCACACCGCCGAAGCGCTGCGCGAGTGCGGCATCGCCGACCGCCACCTGCAGCAGTTGTGCGATCTCGCCCACGCCATCAAGGCGCGCGGCTGATCCGGTGCGAAGAACTCCGGCTAGAACGCCTCGTCGCTGCGCAGAAAGCGCCATTGGCCGGGCGGCAGATCGCCCAATTTGACCTTGCCCACGCGTATGCGCTTCAGGCCGACCACCTCCAGGCCCACCAGTTCGCACATGCGCCGGATCTGGCGCTTCTTGCCCTGGCGCAGGATGAAGCGCAATTGATCCTGGTTCTGCCAGCTTACCTGCGCCGGCCGCAGCGCCTCGCCGTCGAGCGACAGCCCGTGCTGCAGCAGCGCCAGGCCGGCTTTCGACAGGCTGCCTTTCACGCGCACCAGGTATTCCTTCTCGATCGCGGAATTCTCGCCGATCAGCTGCTTGGCGATGCGCCCGTCCTGGGTCAGCACCAGCAAACCCTGGGAATCGATGTCCAGCCGCCCGGCCGGGGCCAGGCCTCTCAAGTGCATGGGACTGAAGCGCTCGCTGGCACGGTCGCCGGCATAGCGCGATTCGGCGGTGATCAGGCTGACAGCCGGCTTGTAGCCCTGCTCGGCCTGCGCCGAGACGTAGCCGATCGGCTTGTGCAGCAGTATGGTCACCCGCGCAAGCTGGCTCGCCTGCGCCGCCTTGTTCAGGGTGATCCTGCTTGCCGGATCGATGCGCGTGCCGAGCTCGGTCACGCGTTCGCCGTCGACGAACACCCAGCCGCGCTCGATGTAGCTGTCGGCCTCGCGCCGCGAGCACAATCCCTGTTGCGACATCAATTTGGATACGCGTATTTTTTCCATATTGCCAAAGTGAAACCGGCGTACGGTGCGGAAGCCGGAAACGCGATAGGGTAACGCATCTTTGGAACTTGTTTCAAAGTGAGAAAATATTTCCGGATCGGTGTTCATTCTATTTCGACTGGTTTGTAAGAAATCCGCCCGGCGCGCCGACCAATCCGGCAAGACCCTTCGGAGTATCGTCCATGCATGCCACCCTGCACCTGCTCACCCGCACGGATTTCCCGCGCATCGAGCGCCGCGCCCTGGACGAGCAGAAACAGGCGGGGGTCGACGTGCTGCGCCTCGCCGAGTACGAAATCATTCTGGAAACCAATCCGCGCATCCAGCTGGTTCGCGGCTTCGCCCGC
>JAJZUK010000323.1 GCA_021847125.1 Pseudomonadota bacterium
ATACTTTCTTCAACGACGTCATGGTCATGGCCGAAGACCCGAAACTCCGCGCCAACCGGATCGCACTGCTGCGCGACCTGCACGGTTTGATGAACACGGTGGCCGACATCTCCAAACTCGCCACATGAAACTCGTTATACTCGACCGCGACGGCGTGATCAACCTCGACAGCGACCAGTACATCAAGAGTCCGGCGGAGTGGACGCCTATCCCCGGCAGCCTGGAGGCGATCGCGCGCCTGACGCAGGCGGGCTTTCGCGTGGTGGTCGCCACCAACCAGTCCGGCCTCGGCCGCGGCCTGTTCGATATGGCCACGCTCAACGCCATGCACGACAAGATGCACAAGGCGGTAAACCAGCTCGGCGGGCGCATCGATGCTGTGTTTTTCTGCCCGCACGCGCAGGACGCGGGCTGCGCCTGCCGCAAGCCCAAGCCGGGCATGCTGCTGGAGGTCGCCGAGCGCTACGACCTCGCGCTTGCGGGCGTACCCGCGATCGGCGACTCGCTGCGCGACCTGCAGGCGGCGCATGCAGCCGGCGCCCGCCCGGTGCTGGTGCTCACGGGCAAGGGCGAAATGACGCGCGCCGCGGGCGGCCTGCCCGCGGGCACCGAGATTCACAAGGATCTGGCCGCAGCCGCCGCAGCGCTCACCGCATGAACTTCCTGCGCGCGTCCGTTTATTATCTGCTCCTGGTCGTCATCGTCGTACCCTACTGGGTCATGGTGATGTGCGTGGCCTGGCTGCCGCGCATGCCGCGCTGGAAGATCATCGCCGGCTGGCCGCGGCTAGCCGCCTGGCTCGCGATCTATGTACTCGGCATCCGTTACGAAGTGCGCGGGCGCGAGAATATTCCCGCCGAACCGGTGGTCATCCTGTCCAAGCATTCCTCCGCCTGGGAGACGCTCGCCTTTTCCGAGATTTTTCCGCCGCACGTCTATGTAATGAAGCGCGAACTCATGTGGCTGCCCTTCCTCGGCTGGGGACTGGCGCTGTTCAATCCGATTTTCATCAACCGCGCCGACCGCAAGAACGCGATGCGGCGCATGGTCGAGATCGGCAAGGAACGCTTCATGCAGGGCTTCAACATCATGATCTTCCCCGAAGGCACGCGCATCGCCGTCGGCAAGCGCGGCAGATACAAGCTCGGCGGCGCCTACATCGCGGTGCAGACCGGCGCTCGCGTGCTGCCGGTCGCGCACAATGCCGGGCTGCTGTGGCCGCGCAACTCCTTCCTCAAGCGCCCGGGCAAGGTAACCGTGGTGATAGGCGAGCCCATAGACAGCACCGGCTACACGCCGGAAGAGCTGATGCGCAAAGTCGAAGACTGGATCGAGGGCCGGGTCGAGATCCTGGTGCGCGCGGAGCAGACGCATGCAGCTTGAACTGCCGCTCGCAATCGCGCCGGTGACCGTGCCGGCAGGCACGCTGCGCTACATCCAACTCGGCAGCGAGATCGTGGGCTACCGCTTTCGCCGCGCCCGCCGCCGCTCGATCGGCATCATGATCGATGACGACGGCCTGCGCGTGGCCGCACCCAACCATGCGCCCATCGCCGAAGTGGAAGGCTTCCTCCGCGAAAAGGCGCACTGGGTGCTGAAAAAGCTGTCCGAGTGGCGCGCCGCGCCCAAGCCGCCGGTGGTGGACTGGAGCGACGGTTCGACGCTGGCGCTGCTGGGTGCGCCCGTGACCATTGCGCTCGTTCCGGGTGAGCGCGGCATCAGCCTGGAAAACGGACGCCTGGGCATCGGCCTCGTACCGCGTCCCGAGCCGGCCGCGCTGAGAAAGCGTGCCATCGCCTGGATCAAGGAGCAGGCGCGCGCGCGGCTGGGCGAGCGCCTGACGCTGTACGCCGCGCGCCTCGGCGTGCCTACGCCGAGGCTCTCCCTGTCCAGCGCACGCACACAGTGGGGATTGTGCCGCGAGGACGGACACGTGCGCCTGAATTGGCGCCTGATCCATCTGCCCTTGCATCTGGTCGACTACGTGGTCGCGCACGAACTGGCGCATCTGCGCGAAATGAATCACTCCGCCCGCTTCTGGGCCGTGGTTGGCGGCCTCTATCCGGATTACAAACAGGCGCGGATCGAATTGCGCCATTGCAATCACCGTCTGCCGATCTTATAGGAGACCTGAGCATGAGAATGCTGCATACGATGCTGCGCGTGGGCAACATGGAACGTTCGGTGAAGTTCTACACCGAGGTCATGGGCATGAAGCTGCTGCGCACCACCGACAGGCCGGAGCAGAAGTATTCGCTCGCCTTCGTCGGTTACGGCTCCGAGGACACGCAGTCCGTGATCGAACTCACCTATAACTACGGCGTGGACCAGTACGAGATGGGCAACGCGTTCGGGCATCTGGCGATCGAAGTGCCCGACGCCTACAAAGCCTGCGAAACGGTCAAAGCCAAGGGCGGCGTCGTCAGCCGCGAAGCCGGACCGGTCAAGGGCGGCAGCACGGTCATCGCCTTCGTGCAGGACCCGGACGGCTACAAGATCGAGCTGATCGAGCGCAAATAGGTTAGGTTCGCCGGAGGGTCCGACGGCCGCAGAAGGTCAACTCACGGACCTAATGTCGCGGCGCATCGGAGGCACGAGCTTTAAGCAGCCCGCGCGAGGGATAGGTGGGGTGGAGGGGCCCCACCCCCTCCTTGGCGCGGGCGGTCCTATAATGCTGCGACGCGATATTTGCGCAGCACGCTGGGCTGGCCGATCAGCATCTTGGCGAACTCTTCCAGCAGGGCC
>JAJZUK010000324.1 GCA_021847125.1 Pseudomonadota bacterium
GTTGTGATAGCCGCCCGCGACCCAGGGCCCGCGGCATTGCAGCTCGCCCGTGGTCTCCCCGTCCCAGGGCAGCAGCTTGCCGTCGAAATCGACGATGCGCAGCTGTACCAGCGGCACCTGCAACCCGGCGCGCGCGCGTATGGCGTAAAGCTTGTCGGCCGGCGCGACACCACCTCGCGGCTCGCATAGAGCGCATTGGCGTGCTCGAGCAGCTGATTCAGGCTCAGCGGCATCTGCATCATGGTGGACCGCATGTTCTGCCTCCCGGCGCGATTTTCCGTGTAACGCATCCTAGCAAACTTCAGCGAAAACCGGCCGCCGCATTTCGCTGCGGCCGGGACTATTTTGCCGGACCCGCCGCAGCGCAGTAGCAAGCCGAAGCCCGTTGGATTAGACTGCTTCCCTATTGACTTGGACTGAACCGCTGCCCGGGTTGATATTCGACTAAATTTCTATGTGGAGATACTCGTGGCGACTGGAACAGTGAAATGGTTCAATGCAAGCAAGGGATTCGGCTTTATCCAGGCCGATGACGGCTCTAAAGACGTGTTCGTGCATATTTCGGCCGTGGAAAAAGCCGGTCTGCCGGGCTTGAACGAAGGCCAGAAAATTCAATACGAATTGGTCAGAGGCAAGGACGGAAAAACGTCCGCCGGCGATCTGAAGTCGATCTGATCCCGCGTCCGAATTTGGACGGCCCCGGCGCCCGTTGCGAGCGTCGGGGATTACCAACCTACGCTCCGCGGTAGCCTAGCCGCGAGCTTCCGCTCCGGGCTGGTTGCTGCGGTTCTTGGTGAACACTGCAAGCTTCATTTGCACGGCAGCTGCGGACGCAATGAGACGCCCTGACTCGGACGGGACAGGGCTCCTGCGACGGGGTGGACGGCTTTCCCCGTCGCCTCGCTGTGCTGATTCGACAGCAAGTCTAGGCGGGCGACGCGGCCGCTTCCCGCTCCGGCTGATACCCGAGTTCGGCCGACAGCGCCACCGCGGCCGCACTCACGTATTTCGATTTTTCCTGCAGCGCCTGCAGCGAAAGCCGCCACATCGGGCCGGACACGCCGATGGCGCCGGCCACCCGCCCGGTAAAATCGCGCACCGGCACCGCGACGCAGCGCGCCTCCGAGTCGAATTCGCCGTCGTCGAAAGCAATGCCCTTGCGCCGGACTTCATCGATCTCGCGCACCAACGCCTCGCGCTCGACGATGGTTTTGGGCGTGAACGGGCGCAACTCGGCGGTTTCCAGATAGCGTTCCAGCTGGACCGGCGACAGCGCCGCGAGCAGGACCTTGCCCAGGGCCGTGGCGTGGCCGGGACGCACCGCACCGGTGCGGTCGACCATCTGAAAGATGCCGGTGCCCGCAGTCTTGGCCACAACCACGATTTGATCGCCCGAGCGGATCGCGAAATGGCTGTATTCGCCGGTTTCGGCGGTCAGCTTCTCGAGTACCGGCGTAGCGACGCTGACCAGTTCGATTTCGTCCAGCGCGCCTGCCGCGAGCGTAAACATGCGCCGCCCTATGCGGTACTTCCTCGATTCCGGCAGCTGGCTCACATAGCCGAGCTGCACCATGGTCTTGACCAGGTGAAACGTGGTGCTGTTGTGCAATCCGACGTGCTTGCTCAGCTCGGCCAGGCTGATGCCTTCGCGATTGCGCGCAATTTCCTCGGCGATCGCAAAAGCGCGCGCGATCGACTGTACGCCGCCATGCTCTTTGGCGGCATTTTCCTCCTGCGGCGGCGCAGTTTTGCCGCGTGCCGGTTTTTTCATGTCGGTCGCTCGCTTAGCGTTCATTTCAAATTCGTCCCTTGCCAAATCATGTCACAACGGCCGCTTAAATCGCGTTACAGATTGAACAGTATCAGCCGCTCCTCGGCCATGTCGCGCATGGCATAGCGCGGCCCTTCGCGCCCGATGCCGCTCGCCTTGATGCCTCCATATTCGGGGGAAAGCGCCACGCGCTCGCGGCGATAGGGATCGAAAACCGCGCGTTCGTCCGTTCCGTCGCGCCATTGCCCGCCGATATACATGCGCAAGCGCGTCACGCCTGTTTCGGTGGCAATATTGCTGCTAGCTTGTGGTAGGGACATGCCGGCCTCGAGTAAGGTAGCTGTGGGTAATTGCGACTCAGTGTCAACAAATTATACCCTAGGATCGCGCATCATCAGCAATATGAAGTGCTATTTGTCATTGTGAAAGTTCTGTCCGGCCGATTACAATAGCACTGTCCACATACAAGCAAGGCTTTGGCCCGATGACCGAGCAAGACTACGACGTAATCGTAATAGGCGGAGGCAACGCCGCCCTGTGCGCGGCGCTGACCGCGCGTGAAGGCGGCGCCAGCGTGCTGCTGCTGGAAGCTGCGCCGCGCGCATGGCGCGGCGGCAACTCGCAGCACACGCGCAACCTGCGCTGCATGCACGACGCCCCGCAAGACGTGCTCACCGAATCCTATCCGGAGGAGGAATACTGGCAGGATTTGAAGAAAGTCACCGGCGGCCTCACCGACGAGGCCCTCGCGCGCCTCGCCATTCGCGCCTCCGCCCATTGCCGCGACTGGATGCGCCGCCACGGCGTGCATTTCCAGCCCTCGCTCTCGGGCACCCTGCAGCTGTCGCGCACCAACGCGTTCTTCCTCGGCGGCGGCAAGGCGCTGCTCAACGCCTATTACCGCAGCGCCGAAGCGCTCGGCGTGCACGTCCGCTACGAGGCGCCGGTCGAGCGGCTGGAGCTCGACCAG
>JAJZUK010000325.1 GCA_021847125.1 Pseudomonadota bacterium
TTCGGGGTCGAAAGTCCTGCTGGCCGCGAGCAGCCCGCGTGCCGCGTCGCCGCCGATGCGCGCGGCCAGCCGGCGCGTGCCCAACTGCAGTCCGAATTTCAGGCCGGGCAGGCGAAACTGCGCATCGGGCGCGGCGATGCGGCTGCCGCAGGCGAGGAGGAGGTCTACGCCCGCGCCGAAATTCTTGCCCTGCGCCAGGGCCAGCGTGGCGAAAGGCGCATGGTATACAGCCTGCAGCAGCAGTTCGATGCGCGCAAAGCGCTGCAGCAGATCCCCCTCGGAAGCCGTTTCGTAGCCGCCGAAATCGAAGCCGGCGCAGAAATTGCGGCCATTGCCTTTGAGCACCAGGAGGCGCGTGCCGTCGTGCTGCGCCGCCGCTACGGCCGCGGCCAGCGCGTCCACCAGCCCGGCGTCCAGCGCATTGGCCTTGTCCGGGCGGTTGAGCGTGAGCGTGGTGACGGCGGCTTTTTTTGCTATCAGTAGTTCCTGGTTCATGCTCTTAGAATACCATCCCTGAATTATTGAACCGACGGAGTATAACCATGGGCGAACTGGTCTATGTCATCGGCATGAGTGCAGTGGCGGTCAGCGCGATTACCGGCGTGCTGGAGGCGGGGCGCAAGCCGATCGACTTGTTCGGCGTGGTGCTCGTGGCGCTGACTTCGGCCTTGGGCGGGGGCACGATCCGCGACTTGCTGCTGGCGCGGCCGGTGTTCTGGGTGGCCGATCAGACCTACCTGGTTGCCGCGATCGCCGCCGGCGTGGCGACTTTCGTGCTGGTGCGCCTGGCGCGCCTGCCGGCAAATCTGTTTCTGGTGCCCGATGCGCTCGGCCTGGCGCTGTTCACGATCATCGGCACCCAGGTCGCCCTCGGCCACGAGGTGCCCTGGTTCGTCGCGACGTTCCTAGGTGTAGTCACAGGCGTATTCGGCGGCGTACTGCGCGATATTCTCTGCAACGAAGTGCCGCTGGTGTTCACGGGCGAGCTGTACGCGACCGCCTCCTGGGCCGGCGCCATGGTGTTCATCGCGCTGCTGCATGCCGGCATCGCCGCATCGCTTGCAAGCCTGCTTGCGATGGCGGCGATTTTCCTCACGCGTATCGCCGCCATCCATTGGCATCTCACGCTACCGAGCTTCGCCGCGAAAGCGTGAGCGCCGGCCGAGCGGGGCTTCAGGACAGGCGCACGTACTCGTAATCCAGGCCGAGGTTGTTGATGCCGCGATCGGGAGGCGCCACCCAGCCGGCCATCTTGCCCGGCGCTGTCACGCGCTGCATCAGGCTGGTCACATAGCTGCGATCGGCGGGCGAAGGCAGCCAGTCGGACAGGCTGCGTTCGTACGCCTCGCGCGCAAGTATGCGGCTCTCGGGATCGGTGGGCACGTTGGCCCAGGCGCCGATGCTGCGGCGAAAACGCGTCGAAGGCAGTTTGAGGCGGAACTCGTGCCCGGCCTTCTGGATCTGCATGTTCCAGCGTTTCAGGCCGATTTCGCAATCGCGCACATAGGCTTCGCGCAGCACCTCGTTCATCGCATTGCGCATGCCTACCGTCTCTTTCTTCACGCCGCCGCTGCCGTCGGGCGTTTCCAATTCATAGATGGCATCGGTGCAGACGTGGTCCTGATACTGGGTGGTTTCGTCCGGCCGGCCCTTGATGCCGTTGGCGAAGGAGCTCGCGGCATTGGATGACACTTCGGAACCGAACAGGTCGAGCGAAGAGCTGAACCAGAAATTGAGATAGCGCTGCAACAGCGGCAGATCGACCACGCCTTCGCGCCGCAGCGCCTGTACGTCGTCGGTGCCGAGCTGCTTCATCACTTCGAGCGTGCGCCGGATCACGCGGGCGATGCCGGTCTCGCCGACGAACATGTGGTGTGCTTCCTCGGTGAGCATGAAGCGGCAGGTGCGCGCGAGCGGGTCGAAGCTCGATTCGGCCAGGCTTTTCAGCTGGAACTTGCCGTCGCGGTCGGTGAAATAGGTGAAGCAAAAAAACGACAGCCAGTCCGAGATCGGTTCGTTGAAGGTGCCGAGAATGCGCGGCTTGTCCGCGTCGCCCGAGTGGCGCGCGAGCAGTTCTTCCGCTTCCTCGCGCCCGTCGCGGCCGAAATGCGCATGCAGCAGATACACCATGGCCCACAGATGGCGGCCTTCCTCCACGTTCACCTGAAACAGGTTGCGTAGATCGTACAGCGAAGGGCAGGTGTGACCGAGCAGGTGCTGCTGCTCGACCGAAGCGGGTTCGGTGTCGCCCTGGGTCACGATCAGGCGGCGGAACTGGGAGCGGAATTCGCCCGGCACCTGCTGCCACGCCGGTTCGCCGTAGCTGTCGCCAAAGCCGATGCGCCGGTCGGGAATCGCGTCGGCGAGGAAAATGCCCCAACGATAGTCGGGCATTTTGACCGCGCCGTAGCTGGCCCAACCCTGCGCGTCGACGCCTACCGCAGTGCGCAGATACACGTCGGAGGTGGCGAAATCGTTCGGCCCCATGTCGCGCCACCAGTCCAGAAACCTCGGTTGCCAGTGCTCGAGCGCGCGCTGCAGCGTGCGGTCGCCTGCCAGGTTGACGTTGTTGGGTATCTTTTCGCTGTAATCGATGGCCATCTTTCCTCCTGGGATAATCCTGTTTATTGTTTGTAGGCGCCGCTCATAGCTTATTTCAAAATGAGGGGATATCCCCTACGGGGACTTCCTTCGGGGCGTCTCCCCCTCATACTCCCCTAAATCAGGGGCCAT
>JAJZUK010000326.1 GCA_021847125.1 Pseudomonadota bacterium
TCTTCGATCGGGGACACCACCTTGACGAATCCGTCCTCCATGCCGACTTCTATGCCCAGTCCGCCGAATTCGCCCTGCGTCCCCACCTGCAGTTCGTGATAGGCGTCCCGATCCAGGTAGGCCGAGTGCGGATCCAGGCCGGTGAGCATGCCGTTGATCGCCTCGGAGATGAGCTTCTTGTCCTCGACCGGCTCGACATAATTGTTTTTGATCGCGCCGAATACCTCGGCGAACGCGCGCAGCTCCTCCACCGGGAGCGGCGAGCGCGCCCCTTCTTTCTGGGCGACGGCCGAGAAATTGAGCGACAGCAGCACGCCTGCCAGCGCGCCCAACAGAATCAGGCCGACTTTCTGCAACTTGCTTTTCATTGGAGATACCACCCTTCTACTTCAAAGATACCCAGCTCAACGGATCGAAGGCTTTGCCTTGATATCGAATTTCGAAGTATAAACCCGAATCCGGGTTGCCGCCGCTATTGCCGACCGTCGCGACGGCGTCGCCGGTCGCGACGGCGTCGCCCACTTGTTTAAGCAGCGCCTCGTTGTTGCCGTAGATCGTGAGGTAACTCTGGCCGTGGTCGATGATCATCAGATTGCCGAAACCGCGCATCCATTCGGCATACACGACCCTGCCGGCGGCAACCGCGCGCACCTCCTCGCCGCCGACGCCGCGGATGAACAAACCCTTCCAACTGACTCCGCTGCCACTACGTGGACTGCCGAAGCGATTGATTAGTTCCCCGCGCGTCGGCAATCTGAGCTTTCCCTTGAGCAGGGCGAACGCGCTGCCGTCCCGGCCCGCTTCGGGCAGCTTTTCGTTGCGTCGTGCGCTCTTGCCGGGGGAAATGACCTTTCCCAGTTCTTCGACCAGACGCGACAGGCGCGTTTCGTCGCGCTGCAAGGACTTGATCTCGCGGCGTTGCGACCGGATTTGGGTGGCCAGCTTGGCCAGCACCCGGCGTCTTTCCGCCTGCTGCGCGAGCAATTCCTTGCGGCCTTCGCGCTGCCGCGCCTCCAGTTCCGCCAGTTCGGTGTCCTTGCCGCGCGTTTCCCGGGCGAGCTGCGCCAGCCCGGCAAGATTGGCGCGCAGCTCGCGGATGAAATCGGCCTGGGCGCGCGAAATGTAGCTGTAATAGTACAACTCGCGCGCGGTGCGGTTCGGATCGCGTCCTGACAGCAACAGCCTCAGGTAGTCCTGCTGACCCGAGACATGGCGCAGGGCCAATAGCTGGCCGAGCTCGCCCTGCTGCGCGGCGATCGCCGCTTGCAGTTGGCGCGAACGCTGCCCTACCCGGTCGAGATCGGCGCGCACCGCCTTCTGTTGCGCGCCGATATTGCGCAGCACGCGGTTGGCCTCGGAAACGCCGCGCTCCGATGCGCGCAGGCCGTCGCTGGCCTCGGACCGGTTTTCCTCCGCGCCGCTCAGATGTTTCTTCAGTTCTTCGATGCGGCCGCGCAGCGCGTCGAGTTCGGCTTTGTCGGCGGCACTTGCCGGCTGCGCCCCGGCCAGCGCCAGGGCCAATAGGACGCCCCTGCCGCAAAGGGCGCTGAATCCGCGCAGGAAACCCGGGCTGCCTCTGCGTGCCGGCCGCGTTCCCTGCGCCCGATTCAAGTCTTCGCCTTGCCCTGGTTCGCGACCGCCTGCATGGCTTTTTCGACTTCGGCCGCATCGCCCAAATAGTAATGGCGGATGGGCTTGAGGGTGTCGTCCAGCTCGTACACCAGCGGCACGCCGGTAGGGATGTTGAGGCCGACGATGTCCGTGTCGCTGACTTTGTCCAGGTATTTCACCAGGGCGCGAATGGAATTGCCGTGCGCCGCGATGAGGACGCGCTTGCCGGCGCGTATGTCCGGGGCGATGCTCTGGTTCCAGTAGGGCAGCACGCGCGCCACCGTGTCCTTGAGGCATTCGGTGAGCGGTATCTGGCTGGGTGTGAGGCCGCGGTAGCGCGGGTCGCTGCCGGGGTAGCGCGGATCCTCCGGCTTGAGCGCGGGCGGCGGCAGATCGTAGCTGCGGCGCCAGGCGAGCACCTGCGCATCGCCGAACTTGGCGGCCGTTTCGGCCTTGTTCAGGCCCTGCAGCGCGCCGTAGTGGCGCTCGTTCAGGCGCCAGGAGTGCGACACCGGTATCCACATCAGGTCCATGCGCTCCAGCGCCAGCCACAGGGTCTTGATCGCGCGCCTGAGCACCGAGGTGTGCGCCAGATCGAACACAAAACCCGCTTCCCGCATCAGCTCGCCTGCCTTGCCCGCCTCTTCCGCCCCTTTCGCGGTCAGTTCGACGTCGGTCCAGCCGGTGAAGCGGTTCTCCTTGTTCCAGACCGACTCGCCGTGCCTGAGCAGAATGATCTTTTTCATGATTTCCCTTTTTTGCCGTACGGCAAGCTGGCGAATATTTTATAATATTACGATTGCCGAAACCGCGGACGGACTGCCCGGTCGCGAGATATTTTCAATTCGGCCTCTGAATCGGGGGAGCAGGCGAGTCACGAATTGGTGCCGGGACTCTTCCGGTCCCGCCCCGACACCCGTGTGATGCGTTATTAGGAGCAGACGTGAAATTCGTAATGGACAATATATTCCTGATCGCGATCGCTTTCGTCAGCGGCGCGATGCTGGTGTGGCCTATGGTGCGGCGCGGTGCCGGCGGCCCGTCGGTCACCACGCTGGAGGCGACGCAATTGATCAACCGCCAGGATGCTCTGGTGCTGGACGTGCGCGAGCAGGCCGAG
>JAJZUK010000327.1 GCA_021847125.1 Pseudomonadota bacterium
GGTGCGGTGCGGCGAAAGCCGGATCGATCGCGCCGAAATGCAGCAGGAAGCGCAGCATCGCGTCGATCGCGACCGTGGCGCTGGATTGCGCCCAGTGCTGGCCGCATTCGATCAGGAGCGCGTTCTTCGCGCTGGCGGCGTCGCCGAACCCGCCGTAGTCGCGCAGGCGCCGGCCTGCGGCATGGCCCGCGTCGCACATCAGGTGCGCCGGCGTGCCCAGGCTCCGCGCCAGTTCGCGCGCCTTCTCGGTCAATCCGCAGAGCATCAGCGGCGGCGTGGCATGCTGCATCGAGTGGATGTCGAGCAGCGCGTCGACACCATCGACGAGCGGGCGCAGCGCGCGCGCACGGCGCAGCTCGACGCTGTCGCGCGCGCCGTCCAGCACCTCCGGGCTCCACACCCGGTTGAAATCCTCGTCGACGCAGCGCGAGGCGCGCGGATTTTCGCGGTCGAAGCGTTCGTAGGCCGCGACGTTCATAAACGCGAGCGTCAGCTGCCCGGTGAGCGGCCGCACGCCCCGGCGCAGCAGCCAGTCGAGCGCGATCGCGCCGCACAGCTCGTTGCCGTGGGTGAGCCCGGCCAGCATCAGGTGCGGGCCGGACTTGCCGCTATCGAAGCTCGTGACATAGTCGATGCCGCAGTTGCCGGCGCGGTAAGGCCGGAGGTCCGGCGCTTCGAGTTCAACCGGATAGGTTTTCATGCTTTTCGGTACTCCCCGTGTTCAGTGGCTTGCGCGATTGTACGGCACACGCGCGCTTCGCCGCCCGCCCCATGCGCGAGCCTCGAAGCGAACGGTGCAGGAGCATCGCGCTTGACGTTAATCACGCCATACGTTACTATTATCGAATGGCGATCAAGAGTTTCAAGTGCGCCGACACTGAAGCCCTGTTCCGGCTGCTGCGCATTGCCCGATTCCGGAATATCGAGCGTCCGGCGCTGCGTAAACTCAAGCAACTCGACCTGGCACGTCGTATCGAGGACTTGCGCGCACCGCCCGCGAACCGGCTGGAGTTGCTGCAGGGCGGCCGCGCCAGCCAGTGGAGCGTGCGCGTGAATGCGCGGTTTCGCATCTGCTTTCGCTGGACGGGGGCCGACGCCGAAGACGTAGAGATCGTGGATTACCACTGATGGAGACAGACATGAGCAGGAAACTGAAACCGGTTTCGCCGGGCGAAATGCTGGCAGAAGAGTTTCTGAAACCGCTGGAAATGAGCAATTACCGGCTGGCAAAAGAGATCAGCGTACCCGCACAGCGCATCGGCGAGATTCTCGCCGGCCGGCGCGCTATCACCGCCGATACTGATCTGCGGCTGTGCCGGTTCTTCGGCCTTTCGGACGGCTGGTGGCTGCGCTTGCAGGCCGACTACGACACCGAAGTCACAAAAGCGGCGCTCGCCAAGACTTTGGCGAAGATCAAACCTTGGGCGGAAATGGCGCAAGACTCAGCGTCCGCGCATTGAGCTTGTGAATTTTCCGTTGATGGCAGCGTCGGCAGTTTGATCAAATAAACAGGGGACCGCAATGGACAGCGTCGATCTCGAAGTTCTTCGCAGCGCGACCAGTTGGCACAAGTCCGGGCACGCGGTGACTCTGGCGACCGTGGTCAGAACCTGGGGCTCGGCGCCGCGCCCGGTGGGCGCGATGCTGGCGATACGCGGCGACGGCCAAGTGTCGGGATCGGTGTCGGGCGGTTGCGTGGAGGATGATCTGATCGAGCGCGTGCGCAAGCACCGGCTCGCCGGCGACAAGCCCGAAATCGCCACCTACGGCGTTTCCAAGGAACAGGCGGAGCGCTTCGGGCTGCCCTGTGGCGGCACGCTGCAGCTGGTGCTCGAACCGCTCAAGGACGGCGCCGGCCTGGACGAGTTGCTTGGCGCCATCGAACGCCACGAACTGGTGGCGCGCATCCTCGATCTCGAATCGGGCAGGTCCCGCCTCGAACCCGGGCGCTGGTCCGACGCGCTCGAATTCGACGGCAAGACGCTGAAGACGGTGCACGGCCCGCGCTGGCGCCTGCTGCTCATCGGCGCCGGTCAGCTATCGCGCTATCTGGCGCAAATGGCGCAGGCGCTCGACTACCACGTCGCGGTCTGCGATCCGCGCGAGGAATATTCCGCCGCCTGGGATCTGCCGGGGGTGATGATCGACCGCGGCTATCCCGACGACGTGGTGCAGGCGATGAATCTGGACGCGCACAGCGCGGTGGTCGCCCTCACCCACGATCCCAGGCTCGATGACATCGCGCTGCTCGAAGCGCTGAAATCCCCCGCCTTCTATGTCGGCGCGCTAGGCTCGAAAGCCAACAACGACAAGCGCAGGAAGCGCCTGGCCGAATTCGATCTGTCCGAAGGGGAAATCGCCCGACTGCACGGCCCGGTCGGCCTCAAGATCGGCAGCCGCACGCCGCCGGAGATCGCGGTGTCGATACTCGCCGAGATGACCGCCGTGCGCCGCGGCGTGCACATCCCGCTGACCGTAGAGCCGCCCAAGGCCGGGATCGCAGCCGGATGCGGCGTTCCCGGCAATTGACGCGTTGCGTTCGGGCCCGTCCCGCCTCGACGGCGGGCGCCTGAAATTTCCCGCGCCTGGACCATGAGCGCGAAGCTCTGCGGCATCCTGCTCGCCGCCGGCGCGTCCAAGCGCTTCGGCTCCGACAAGCTCATGCATCCCCTTGCCGGGCACACCCCGGTCGCGCTGGCCGCGCTCGCCAGGCTGCGTGCGGCAG
>JAJZUK010000002.1 GCA_021847125.1 Pseudomonadota bacterium
TGCTCTGCCTAGCCTCGAACCAGAGGCCAAAGGAGGGCAAGCGTGTCAGCGCTTTCCACCCGCCATCTGCGCGCTCTCGCGCAGCGCGCGCAGCCGCAGCGTGGCGATCGGGCCCAGCATCGCGCCGACGCCCAGCACGGTCCAGGCCCAGCCCCAGGCGGCATCGGCGCGCACGCCGCCCGCGCCCTGCCCCCAGTCGAGCACCAGGCCGAACACCCAGGGGCTGATCGCGCCGAAGCCGAAGCCCAGCACCGAGCGCAGCGCCCAGGCCGCGCCCAGGCAATGGCCGGGGACGAGTTCGGTCAAGGCGGTGGAGTAGATCGAAGAGTCGCCGATCGCGGTGAGGTTGTAGGCGATGGCCACCGCGATCACGATCCAGGCCGGCGCCGCGATCAGCCAGCCGAAGCTGAACGAGCAGACGAGGCTCGCGAGCGACATCAGCAGTATGACCGCGGTGCGCCCCCAGCGGTCGGACAGCACGCCGCCACCTATGCTGCCCGCCGTGCTCAACAGATAGGTAAGCGCCGCGAACGCGATGCCGAGACCCGCCATGCCGCTGCCGCCCGCGCCTCCGTAGGCGAGCACCACGCCGAGATAGGTCGGCAGCCAGGCCCACATGCCCAGCAGTTCCCACGAATGGAACACGTAGGCCCAGACCGCGAGCATCGCCGGTTTGTTGCGCCACACCTCCGTCAGCGCGCGCAAGGGGTTGGAGTACCCCGCCGGATGCACTACGTTGCGCGTGTCGCGCAGCACCCAGGCCGAGAGCAGGCTGGCCGCCACCGGGCCGAGCGCGCAGGCGATGAGTGCGGTGCGCCAGCCCGAGGTGACCACCAGCACACTGGACAGCCACAGCGACAGGGCATAGCCGAAGGATGCGGCGGCGAGGTAGAAACCCATCACGCGGCCGCGCCGCACCGCCGGGAAGCGTTCGGCGACCAGGGTCATGCCGGGCGTGTAAGACCCTCCCGAGCACAGCCCGGCCAGACCGTGCAGCAGGAGCGCCGAGACGAAGCCGTCGGCGAACAGGGCGAACGCCAGTCCGCTCGCGCAGGCGGCGACGCTGGTGGCCAGATAGGTGCGCTTGGCGCCGTAGCGGTCGGCGAGAAAGCCGATGGCGAACAGCGACACCAGATAGCCCGCATGCCAGGCCGACTGGATCAGCCCGGCCTGGGCCGAGCTGAGGCCCCAGTCCTGTTTCAGCAATCCCAGCGAAGCCGAATAGGCGACGAAAATCAGCGCGAACCCGGCGCGGGCCAGGCACAGCGACGCGATCCAGCGCCCGTCGCTCACGCTTCAGTCGCTCAGGTGCACGAGCACCGGCTGATGGTCCGAAGCGTCGGTGTCCAGGTTCACCGCCACGTCTTGGATGCGGCCGGCGATGTCCTCGGTCACGAAGATGAAATCGCAAGCAAAGGCTTCGGGCCACTGCACGTGATCGTGCACGCCGAGGGTGTGATCGTGCGGCCGGTCGCCGTGGCGCACCTGCCAGGCGTCGCGATAGGAAGGCGTGCCGTCGGCATAGGGGAAGCAAAGGCGCGCATGCAGCGCATCGTCGGCGCGAAAATTGAAGTCGGCGGTGAGTATCGCCGAAGCCGGCCGCGGCTTGGTCGCAAACGGCCCGCCCTCCTTGCGCGCATGGTTGCGATCGGCGCGATGCGCGGCCGCCTCGGCATGCAGTTCGCGCAGGCGGTTCACCTGCTGCCGGCGCTGTATCTCCGAATAGTATTCGAGATGCGTGGCGGTCACGCGCACCGGCCCGAAAGGCGCGGCGAGCACCGCCTCCAGCGCGATGCGCTGCATCCCCGGCACCGCGGCATCCGCCGGCCAGGGCAGCAGATGCCGGAACACTTGTATCACCGGATAGCGCGAAAAGATCAGGTTGCCGAACTGCCGCCGCGCAGCGCCGGCGCCCAGGACGTCGACCGCGATGCCCTCGGCGGCTGCATATCCGGGCAGCAGGCTGCCGAGCAGGGCAAACTGGTCCTCGCCCCTGGATCCGGGCAGGTCCGGGAAATTGCGCGCCACCTCCTGCAGGCAGAGCACGTCGAAATCGGCCATGCCGCGGCATACGTCGACGATGCGCTGCGGGTCCACGCGGCCGTCGCAACCGCGGCAGGATTGAATGTTCCAGGTGATCAGGTTCATCGCGAAAACGCGGGCGAAATTCAATTTCGCATTGTATTCCCTTGCCGGATGCCGAGCGCGATTGCACCGCTGCGCGGCGCGGCCGCGGGAAACCAGTAGAATGGTTTCGATCGACTTCCGCCCGCGCCGGGCGGTGGAGAATACCGGAGCGATGCGTCATGGACTGGATCGGATGGGACGACGCGCTGCAAACCGGTGACCCCGGAATGGACGCCGACCACAAGCTTTCGGACAAGGAACTGGCGGCTTTTCTTGCGCGCGCACGCAGCGCGCAAGCCAAGCCCTAGCGCCGGCGCATGGCTGGGGCGACGATGAAGCGCTGGACCAGCCTGATCGCGACGACACTGCTGGCGGCCTGCGCGTCCTACAGCGGTTCCGGCTTGAAGCCGGGCGACGCTCGGCTGGACGAGGTCGAGGCGCTGATGGGGCCTCCGGCAATGCGCTGGCGGGATGCCGACGGCTCGATCCGGCTCGCCTACCCGCGCGGACCGGCCGGGCTCCATACCTACATGGTGAATTTCGGGCCGGACGGCCGCCTGCTGGGCATTGCGAATGTGCTCGACGAACAGAGCTTTGCGCGCATCCACGCCGGCATGACGCAAAATGAAGTGCTGCGGCTGATCGGCCCGCCCATCGAGCATCGCAGCATCTATTTCAAAGCCCGCGACGAACTGGCGTGGGAGTGGCGCTTTCGCGAAGTCTACGGCAACGCCGCGCGCTTCGTGGTGTTGTTCGATGCCGGCGCCGGACGCGTACGCAGCACCTTGATCCTGCCCGAGTACTACAACGACCGGCGCAGCTGGCGTTAAGTTGCGCCGCGCCGGCTGCGCGTCTGCGTTCGCGATGCGCCCGGCTGCGCCCGCCAGGACGCGACCGCCGCGAGTTCGCGCACCGGCCTCGCGCGCACCACGTCGACCGCGCCCGCGTAGATTTCGCCGGCGCCGCCGTCCAGCGATATCACCTGGCCCTCGCGCAAAGGCTTGCCGCCTATGCTGCAGCTGCGCTTGGCGAGGTCGATCGCGAGTTCGCGGCAGCCGACCAGGCACACCTTGCCCATCTGGCGCGCGACCACCGCAGCGTGCGCCGTGCGCCCGCCGCGGGCGGTGAGTATGCCGGCGGCGCCGGCTATGCCGGCGACGTCATCGGTGGAGGTATCCTCGCGCACCAGAATAACCGCTTTTCCGGCTGCGGCGCGCCGGCGCACCGTTTCGGAGTCGAGCGCAATTTCGCCCACGGCGACGCCTATCCCTGCGGGAATCGCGCGCGCCAGCGGCGCCTGTCCGTCTTTGGCCCGTATCGATTCGGTTTGAATCGCGCGCAGCTTGTAGCCCTCGAGCCGCTCGAGCGCGGCCGGCGGTGTCAGCAGCCCTTCAGCAACCATCTCGACCGCGATGCGCAGCGCCGCGAGCGGCGTGCGCTTGCCGTTGCGCGTTTGCAGCATGAACAGTTGCCCGTTCTGCACCGTGAATTCGAACTCCTGCAGATCTCCGAACTCGGCTTCCAGGCGCTTGCGCAGGGCTTCGATCTGCTGCGTCACCTCCGGCAGCAGCGCGCCGATTTGCGCGCGGTCCCCGAGTTCGTGCCGACCGGACACCACGTCGTCACCCTGGGCATTGAACAGAAAATCCATGTACAGCGCGTTCTCGCCGGTCGCCGGGTCGCGGGTGAACGCGACCCCGGACCCGGAGGTGCCGCCTGAGTTGCCGTATACCATGGTCTGGACGCAAACCGCGGTGCCGGCGGCACCCCTGAGGCGGTGGATGCGGCGGTATTCGAGCGCTTTCTTGCCCGACCAGGAGCGAAACACCGCCTCGGCCGCGGCGGTCAGTTGGTCCAGCGGCGACTGCGGAAAACCCTCGCCGGTGAGCTCGCGGTAGATTTCCAGGTACTCGGTGGCGAGTTCGCGCAGCGCGATGAAATCGAGCTCGCCCGGGCCGGCGAGACGCGCCGCCTTGAGCTGCTTCGCCCGCGCCGCATCGAACGCATCCGGCTTGGCGCCATGCACCACTTCGGCGAACGACTGTATCAGCCTGCGGTAGGAATCCCAGGCCAGGCGCGGATTGCCGGTCATGCGCACCAGACCGGCCACGGTGGCGTCGTTCAAGCCGATGTTGAGCACGGTATCGAGCATCCCCGGCATCGACACCGCCGCGCCGGAGCGCACCGACACCAGGAGCGGCCTGCGCTCGCCGCCGAAGGACAGGCCGGACAGCCGCTCCAGTTCGCGCAGATTGCCGCGCAGCAGATCGCGAAAGCCCTCGGGCAGGGCGCCCTTGGCGGCATAGTAATCCTGGCAGAAGGCCGTAGACAGGACGAAGGCCGCCGGCACCGGCATGCCTATCGCCGCCATGCGCGCGAGATTGTAGGCCTTGAAGCCCATTTCCTCGGGCGAAGCCCCGGCCGTGAGCGCGGCGCCCGCGCCGATCAGGTGCACCCGCCGTTCGCCGCCTTTGGCCGCAGCTTTGCGCTTTTCCTTGCGCTTGCTCTTGCTCATGCTAGCTCGCCGCCACCGTGCCCATGACATGCTCGCGCAGCACCAGGCCGCTGTGCATCAGGGCATCGGCCGCCTCTTCCAGATTGCGCGCGACTTCGGCCACCACGAACAGGCCGCGCGGATCGCTGTCCGCGGCCAGCAGTGCCGCTTTGATCGAACGCTGCGCCTGGTCGCTTTCGTGCTCCACCGTGGTGATGCGGTGCACCGCCTCGAGAAAATCGCGCATGTCGTCGCGATCGCCGCCGCGGCGCACGTAGCGCGCGGTGGTCAGCGCTTTGAGGTATTCCTGCGCCCCTCCCACCAGCAAATCGGCAAGCGCGCGCAGGCGCGCATGCGCGTCCTCGGGTGCCGCGCGCGGCGGAAACAGGGTGAAATGAAATGCCGCCTCTTCCAGGCTGTCGGCGACATCGTCGGCGGCTTCGAGCAATGCCCTGAAAAACACCGCCCCGGCGGAATGGTCGACCGCAGCGCGCACCTGGTTCAGCAGGCCGTCGGCCGCTGTTTCCCAGGCTTTGGCGCGCTCCGCGATGCGCACCAGCGCCCCGTTCGCACCGGCGAGCTGCAGTTGCAGCACGCCGTCGCGCACGCCCGAAGCCAGCTCGACCAGCAGCGCCGCGTGCTCGCAGGCCAGATCGAACAGGTCGCGCTCGGCGCTGTGAAAGTAGTTCGCAAGTTCGGCGCGCACCTCGTCGCGAATCAGCGAGTCGGGCTTGGCGCTGAGCACGCCTTCGGCGCAGGTGCGCACGACGAACTTCAGGAAGGCCAGCGCGCGCTCGCGGCCGAGCATGTCGCGCAAATCCTCGCCGAAGCGCGGCGCCCCCTTGATCGCGAACTGCATCGCATCGTAGATCAGCAGGTCGCCGCCGACTTTGAGGAAGGCCATGTGGCCATAGCCGTTGTCCGCCGCCCATTTGAGCACGGCGATGCCGTCGCGCTTGCGCACGAAGGGACGTACGCGCTTGCGCGCGCGGTTCCAGTCAATCAGGAATACCAGGCGCGAACCGAGGAAGGCCAGGTATTGCGCGAGTTCGTCGCGGTCGCGCGCCTTGTAGCTGCCTATGCACAGGTGGTAGATGCCGCCCTCGTTCAGCCCGCTTTCGCGCCGCGAGCGGGTTTCCTCCCATTGCACCGCGAATTTTTCGAACAGGCCCTGGAAAAACAACAGCCGCTCGAGGTGCACATCGGAATAAGTGACGGTCGCCGCCAAGCCCTCTACGTGCACCACCAGCACATGCGCGTCGGTGGTGCCGATATCGTTCTGCAGCACCAGCTGCCTGCCGCTCAGGGCGGCCGTGGTGCCGAGGCCGGGATGGTCGAGCTTGAGCGCCTGGGTCGAGTTCAAGCCGCGCATGAAAGCGCGCACCAGTTCCTTGTCCTGGGCGCGCAGGCCGTAGACGCGCGCGCCGTCCACGCTCTCGCGCGACAACTCCCCCTGCAGCCGGTTCAGCGCCTTGTGCAGATCCATCACCAGCAGGTGGGCGGTGTCGCCGCGCTTGCGCTCGCCCGAGGTCAGGGCCGAAATCAGCGCCGCCGGCACGAGATCCTTGCGCGCGCCGCGCGCCAGCTTGGCCGCGGCCGCGAGCCGCTTGCGATAGGCGTCGGCGCCGCTCTCCAGGCCCAGTTCCTGCGCCAGCTCCACCGGCGCCAGCATCTCCCGCAGGCAGGCGAGGACGCGCGCCAACAGCGCCGCGGCGCCGGGTATGCGGCAGCGCCCCCCCGGCAGGCCCCGGCTCGCCGCGATCACGCCGTCAAATCCGCTATCGGCGATGGCGCTGGCTTCGCGTTCGCGCTGCAGATCCGGCGGATTCGACGCCGGCTGCTCGCACTGCTCGCGCGCCAACTGCAGCAGGGTGAAGAAATACTTGACCCTGTCGTTGGCGGCGAGGCCGCGCTGCACCAGCCCCGGCAGCAACAGCTGCTTCTCGCCCAAGGAGCCGATGATTTCCTGTTTGGTGACCATCTGATCTTGTAGACTGGCGCCGGCCCGCCTCTGGCGGCATGCGGTGTGCACGCCCTGTACCCATGATGCTGCGGCGACTGCGGCGCCTGTTGATCATTGTCAAGGAATCCCCGCCGAAACAGCGGGCTAGCAACACTCTGCCGGCGCGCCAGCCCGGTGGCTCCGGGCTGGCCGTTTGCGGCCCCCTGCATACCAGAAAAAATTAATTTGCGCAGGGCTGCAAATCGCCGCAATTTGTAGTATGCTGGTCACACATTACCACAAGATTACATTATAAGGTATTGATTAAATGGACATCACAAAAAAAGAAATCAAGATTTCCAGCACTGCCCCCTCCCCCCTGCCGAATCAAAAAATCAGCCGCGAGGTGTTGCTCGAGAAGTACGCCAAAGGAACGGAGAACAGTATCGGCGACGTGTATGCGCGCGTTGCGCACGCACTCGCTGCGGTCGAAGCCGAAGACAAGCGCGCTGTCTGGGAAAAGCGCTTTCTGCAGGCGATGGAAGCCGGATTCATCCCGGCCGGCCGCATCATGTCGGCCGCAGGCATACAGATGCAGGCGACGCTGATCAACTGTTTCGTGCAGCCGGTGGGCGATTCGATCTCCGAAATCGTCGACAACAAGCCCGGCATCTACACGGCGCTGCAGCAGGCAGCGGAAACCATGCGCCGCGGCGGCGGCGTCGGCTATGACTTTTCCTCGATCCGTGCCAAGGGCTCGGAAGTGAAGGGCACGCACTCGCGCGCCAGCGGCCCCGTGTCCTATATGCGCGTGTTCGACCGCTCCTGCGAGACGGTGGAATCGGCCGGTTCGCGCCGCGGCGCGCAGATGGGCGTGCTGCGCTGCGACCATCCGGACGTGGAGGAATTCATCCACGCCAAGGACAAGGGCGACCTGTCCAATTTCAATATTTCGGTGGGCGTCACCGACAGCTTCATGCAGGCGGTGGAAGGCGACACCGAAATCGAGCTCGTGCACAAGGCGCGCCCGCACAAGGACCTGCTGGACGCCGGCGGCTACCAGCGCGAGGACGGGCTGTGGGTGTACCGCAAGCTGCGCGCGCGCGAACTGTGGGACCAGATCATGCGCTCGACCTACGATCACGCCGAGCCGGGCATCCTGTTCCTCGACCGCATGAACCGCGACAACAACCTCAATTACTGCGAGACCATAGAGGCGACCAATCCCTGCGCCGAACAGCCCCTGCCGCCTTACGGCTGCTGCTGCCTGGGCTCGATCAACCTGACCACCTTCGTCACCGATGCGTTCACCGACCAGGCCGCGTTCGATTTCGAGCGCTTCGGCGCCATCGTCGAAACCTCAGTGCGCATGCTCGACAACGTGCTCGACGCCACCGCCTGGCCGCTGCCGCAGCAGCATGAAGAGGCGATGAACAAACGCCGCGTGGGCCTGGGCTACACCGGCCTGGGCGACGCGCTGATCATGCTGCGCCAGCGCTACGACAGCGCGGCCGCGCGCGATCTGGCGGCGAAAATTTCCGAGGCCATGCGCGACTCCGCCTACCGCGCCTCGAGCAATCTCGCGCGCGAGCGCGGCTCCTTCCCGCTGTTCAACGCCGACATGTACCTGTCGGGAACCAGCTTTGCCACGCGCCTGCCTGCGGACATCAAGGCGCAGATCAGGAAGCAGGGCCTGAGGAACAGCCACCTCCTGTCGATCGCGCCCACCGGCACCATCAGCCTCGCCTTCGCCGACAATGCTTCCAACGGCATCGAGCCGCCGTTCTCCTGGACCTACACGCGCAAGAAGCGCATGGCCGACGGCACGCTGCAGGAGTTCCCGGTCGAGGATTACGCCTGGCGCCTGCACCGCCACCTGCGCGCCTCGGGCGTGCTGCCCGCTCCCGCCAAAGGCAGCGAGGAAATCCTGCCCGATTATTTCGTCACCGCCCTGGAAATCTCGGCTGCGGCGCACGAAGCCATGGTGGCGGCGGTGGCGCCGTTCGTCGACACCAGCATCTCCAAGACGGTCAATGTGCCGGAAAACTATCCGTACGAGGAATTCCAGGGCCTGTACCTGGCCGCCTGGAAATCGGGCCTGAAAGGCCTGGCGACCTACCGCCCCAACAGCGTGCTCGGCTCGGTGCTGTCGGTGGAGGGCAGCCAGACGAAACAGCCGCAGGACTTCGTCAGCAGCGACGTCAACCGCCGCATCGAAATCAAGGACGTGCCCGCGCCCGTGCTCGCGTCGCTGCGCTGGCCGGGACGGCCCAAGCTCGCCGGCGGCAATCCGGCCTGGAGCTACATGATCGAATACGCCCACGGCGATTTCTGCCTGTTCGTCGGCCACGTGGAAAACGGCAAGGCGCGCCCGTTCGAAGTCTGGGTCAACGGCAGTGAGCAGCCGCGCGGCCTCGGCGCCCTGGCGAAGACCCTGTCCATGGACATGCGCGCCAACGATCCGGGCTGGTTGCGGCTCAAGCTCGATACCCTGGCCAAGACGGTGAGCGATGACGCCTTCGACATGGCGTTCCCGCCGCATGGCGAGAAGAAGCGCATGCCCAGCGTGGTCTCGGCCATGGCGCAGGTGGTGCGCTTCCGCGTGGAAGAACTCGGCGCGCTGTCGGATGCGAAATCGGGGCCCGTGCTCGACGCCATGTTCAGCCTGAAAGAGCCCAAGACCGGCACCGACGGCACCATGTCCTGGACCGTGGACGTGAAAAACCCCGCGACCGGCGACGACTTCGTGCTCGGCCTGAAGGAAATCACCCTGCCCGACGGCCTCACCCGGCCCTATTCGATGTGGCTCTCGGGCGAATACCCGCGCGCCCTCGACGGCCTGTGCAAAATCCTGTCGCTCGACATGCGCGTGATGGATCCGGCGTGGATCAGCATGAAACTGAGGAAACTCCTGGTGTTCCCGGAGCCGCTGGGCGATTTCATGGCCTACACCCCGGGCAGCCGCAAACAGCAGAACTGGCCCTCGACCGTGTCCTACGTCGCACGCCTGATCATGCACCGCTACGCCATGCTCGGCATCCTCAACGAGGAAGGCCTGCCGGTGCAGACCATGGGCATCATGGAAACCCCGGTCAAAGGCGCCGCGCCGCACCTGAAAGGCACGCGCTGCCCGGAATGCGGCAATCACGCCGTGATCAAGAAGGACGGCTGCGAGTTTTGCAGCGCCTGCGGCTGGGTGGGGGTGTGCGGCTAGGGGGTAGGGTTGAGGAGGAATTCCGATCCTTCTTCGGCGTTACACGAAAACCAGACGATGGCTACACGTAAGCTAACTCTAGTCGCACCGAATTCTGAGCCAATAGTCGGCATCAAGCTTGTCGACCGTTCGCTCTCCAAATTCGAGTGTACTTACGACGGAGATACGCGCACGTTCTTATACTTGCTGCCAAGCGGCAGGGGTGGAAACGTATTGAAGAGTGGTGGCGCAACTATATTGGTCGACTCAAAAGGCAATGAGTGGAGTGCTACCGACGTTGAGTACCACTCAGTTCTGCATGGAAAATACGCGTGAGGCTAATCCGATATCTTCTTCTTTCTATTTTGCTTTAGCCAATCCACCGCAGTAACAAAATCCGACGACCAATCATCGTTGGGCGCCGCCGGCACAGGCTGAAAGACGCTGATCAACTTCTTGTCCTGGGGTCTTGGAAGCAGCCAGTTGGCAACCGTGTAGCGAAACTGGTGCCAGTCGCCCGAGGAAGGATGCATCGCGACCGCCAGGATATCGAACTCGCCGAATCGATAGGGCCGCGTACTCTGGCCCTTGCTATCCGTTCCGCTTCTGGTCTTTTAAGTTTCCACAACGTAAATTGGCGTAAGCGGCAGTTCCTTGCCTTTCTTCCAGAGCTTTGGAACTTGCTTTTCCAGTCTCTGCATTTTCACTTGCACGCGGACAGACAGGTTGCCGCGAACAAGGAAAAAATCAAACGGGTGATCACCTGCCGGCGTATTGTCGGCCCAGCCCTGCGCTGCTAGCGGAATGACAACTGTCCGATGAAATGCTGCCTCTGCGATTACTCCGCGGATTCCGCGGTGAGTCAAGTCACTCGACCTGGAAATCGCTTCGAGAATAAGGTCGGCGCTCGTGTTCCACTTGCGCTCAAGCTCATGAACCGGGAACTCCGCGCGCAGAATCTCAAAGATTCGCCGACGTTCGTCAGCAGTGGCCTTGCCAAGCGCTGCTATTAGCGTTTCTGCCTTTTCGCGTGTCATCGCTAGTTGCTTTTCGGGCGGCCCGCCGGTTTTCTCTCAAATTCCAGGACCGCTTTTTTGTGCACCAGCGTTCTCCCGGCTACGTTAACAGACTCCAGGCGGCCAAGCTTCACCAGCTTGGATATCGCTTGGCGGCTTACGCCGCGCAACCGCGAGGCCTCCGAGATCGAGACCCAGTCAGCGAGCGCAGCGGCGGCATCTTTTATATTGGTTGACATTGTCAACCTATTACGTTATTGTCAGAGTCATGGATAATACCCTGACTTCCACTCCGTTAGCCCCCAAAGTGTCCAGCGTCGCCAAAACCAGCGTTCAATCCGGTCTCGACTTTTCGACGGCTCCGCGAGTCGAAGACTTGCTTCCCAGCGCGTCGCCCGCGTATAGCACCCCGTTTGGGGCCGCTTATGCTTCCGACTCGCGCGAATTGATGTCTCGCCTTCCGGATAGCTCGATCAATCTCGCCTTCACCTCACCACCGTACGCTCTTCATTTTAAGAAAGAGTACGGAAACGTCGACAAGCACGAATACGTCGAATGGTTTGTTGCCTTCGCCAAGGAAATCTACCGCGTATTGCGCGACGATGGGAGCTTCGTCCTCAACATCGGTGGAAGCTACAACGCCGGCACTCCTACGCGATCGATCTATCACTTCAAACTGCTGATCGCGCTTGTGGAAGAGGTCGGTTTTCACGTCGCTCAGGAGTGCTTTTGGTATAACCCCGCAAAGATGCCTGTCCCGGCCGAATGGGTGACCGTACGAAGAATACGAGTAAGAGATTCGGTGGAATATGTATGGTGGCTCTCCAAGACTCCGTGGCCAAAAGCGAATAATCGACGCGTCTTGAAGCCCTATAGCAAGGACATGCTTCGGCTAAACCAGCGCGGGGTTAAGGCCACAGTGAGGCCATCGGGTCACAACATCACCTCAACATTCGACAAAATCGATGCCGGCGGATCGATACCACCTAACGTGATCGAGGACGAACTACCGGACTCAATGCTCAGATTCGGGAACAACGCGTCGAATGATCTTTTCACAAAAAGATGCAAAGAACTCGGGGTGAAAATACATCCCGCCAGGTTTCCTACGAGTCTGCCCGAGTTCTTTGTCAAATTGCTCACCGACGAACACGATATTGTTTTGGATCCTTTTGCGGGTTCGAATACTACCGGAGTCGTCGCCGAACAACTTGCGCGGCGTTGGATTGGGATAGACGCGAGCGCGGCATATCTTGAAGCTAGCAAGATAAGATTTTCAGACCTGAATCCATGACTGGGCGTGTCGTCTTTGGCACTCGGTACAGGCGCAGGGCATCCTAGAATCGAATCGAGCCGAGCAGGCCGCGTTCAGGGTTGTTGACGTTCAATCGGTCCCTTGAACATCGCGATCGCCGTTCTCACGTTGCTCCAGCCTGTCGTCTTCTTCGGGATCAGGACGATGCTGTCGCCGAATTTCGTGATCAGCAATTCGCTCGCGACAACATGGAATTCCTTGGGCAGCCTGGCTACCTGGTCGTTTCCTTGATTGAACACCTTGGCGGTTTTCATCGCGGCCTCCCAAAACATGTATGCGCGGATAAGTATGTACGAAAAGTCGTGCGGGCTGGCGGGATCATGCGCGCGTTATACCTAAAGTCCGACTACTTCAGGGGTAACGAAAATGTCCAGTTTCATTGGGGCGATTGACGAAGAACCGCATGAATATTGGCTCTCCAGCCGTCAGTCGAACCACTTCACCAGCACGAAGCGCTTTCCGCCCTTGAGTCGATAGACCGAAAAATCCCCCGCGTCCACGGTGAGGATGTCGCGTATACCACTGTGATTTGCGAGCCAGACGAGAGCGGCGTCAGCAAAGTCGATCTTCCGGTCGGCGTATTTGCGGATGATGGCCCCGATCTCAGGGTACGTACTTACGGGGGTACATCCACAACTGCGAGCGCGCCGCGCTGCGCCCATTCCAGCAACCTGCCTTTGCCCGCCGCATCGAGAAAAAAGCAGGTTTCGACGATCACTGGCGCGGCGGTGACGAGGGGATGCCGGTTGGCCTGCAGGCATTCCCGCGCACTTGCCCGCAGCCGATCGGCGGGCCGGAACAGGGAGACCAGGAACCCGGTATCGACGAGAACGCTGGTCACTTTCCTTTTCCGCGGAAATGTTCGCGTAGCAGCCGCGTGCTGTTGCGCGCAGTATCTTCAGCCGGCGTCGCGTCGGTGTGCGGGCCGAACAAATCCTTGCCCAGATCGTAAGGGCTGGTCTTGCCCGCGCTCGCGGCAAGCAGCTTATCGAGCGCCAGCTTGACCGCCTCGCTCTTGCTGACGCGGTGCTTGGTGCAATATTCCGCGAGATCCTGCTCCACCCGCTCGGGCAGACGCACGGTGAGGGTCATAGCCACCTCCGCTTGTGTAATACACATTAGCACTTATTGTATTACATTCAATGGAACCGCGCCAGTCTGCCGGCAGAACGGCGCGATCCACGTAGGGTTCGCACAGGTCGAGCGCTATGCGCTTCCAATTTACGCGCCTGACGCTTGACGATGCGCCGACCGCGCCGCGCTCGCACGCGCAGCGCATTCGGAAGGCGCCCCGCTACTTTCCCAGCCCCAGGCGCTTGGCCCCGTCGGTGTAGAGCTTGATCTTTTCCTTCATGAAAGGCTCCATCTCGGCCATGCCGACGTTGACCAGCTCGAAGCCGCTCTTCGCCGCCAGTTCCTTCATTTGCGGATCCTTATTGAGCTCCATCCACAGATCGGACAGGCGCTTTTTCACCGCCGCAGGCGTGGACTTGGGCACACCGATCCCGCGGTACGCGCCATCGACCCAGTCTATGCCCAGTTCGCGGAAGGTGGGCGTATCGGGCATCAGCGGATGGCGCTTGTCCATCGCCACCGCCAGCGCGCGCATTTTGCCCTTGTTGTTGATTGCGAACGCGGTATAGGTCATGGCACCGGCGACGTGCCCGCCGAGGACGGCGGTGGTCATGTCGCCGGTGCCCTTGAACGGGATATAGGTGGTCTTGAAGCCGAACGCGGCGTCCATGCGCTCATGCGCGGCGTGATTGGCTGAATTGAGCCCGGAGCCGCCGAGCGTGATCTTGCCCGGATCGGCCTTCGCCGCCTTGACGAAATCCTGGAAGTTCTTGATCGGGCTGGACTCCGGCACCACCAGCGCGTCCGGGGTGTAGTGAAACCAGAACACCGGCGTGACATCTTCGGTCTTGTACTGCACCTGGCCCTCGAGCGGCTGGAACACCGTGTGCGGCAGGTTGATGCCGATGATGTTGAGGCCGTCGCCCGGGAGCTGGTTCATCTGCGCCCACATCAGACCGCCGCCGGCGCCCGGCTTGTACTGAATGATGGTCTCGATCGCCGGGCAGTGCTTTTTCAGCACCATCTGCTGGTGGCGCGCGGACAGGTCCGACTCGCCGCCCGCGGGGAAGGCCTGATAGTAATTGAGATTCTTCTCCGGACAGGATTGCGCCAGCGCCAGCGGCGCGGCGAGCATGCACAGTACCGCGAACAGCTTCTTCATCGAACACCCCTCCTCGGTTGCATCGAATGAACCGGCGTCGCGTTGTGACATCCGGTCCGACCGGGCTCTATTAGACGCCATCGCCGTGACCTTAGTAAAGCCCGCACCGAAAACTGGCAGCGGAAGCATGCCTGAAGCCCCGCACGAATATTGGCTTTCAAGCCTGCCTGCGACCGCCGCGGCCGGCCGCGAACGAAACACCGTCCGCCGCATACGCGGTAAGATTCGCCGACGCCGATGCGCCGATCGCGCCCTACTCCAACCACCGCAAAGCATAAAGACCATGCCTCCCGCCGCCCCGAACACCGTCCGCAGCGCACGCTATGACGCAGCCGCGCTGATCGCATTTGCCCAGTCGCTGCTGACCCGGGCCGGAATGCCCCAGGATCGCGCCCGAGACGTCGCCGACATCCTGGTCGAGGCTGACCTGCTCGGCCACGACACCCACGGCCTGCAG
>JAJZUK010000328.1 GCA_021847125.1 Pseudomonadota bacterium
AGCCTGATTTCCCTGGGCGCGCAGCGCAGCTTGCTCGAAGCCAAGGTTTTCGGCGGCGGCAATGTGCTGCCGGGCATGACCACGATGAACATCGGTCAGCGCAATGCCGATTTCGCGCTGAGCTTTCTCGGTGCGGAAAAGATTCGCATCGCGGCGCGCGATCTGATCGACGTCTATCCGCGCAAAGTCTATTTCTTCCCCAAGAGCGGCAAAGTCCTGGTGAAGAAACTGCGCAATATCCATAACGACACGATTTATCAGCGCGAAATCGACTACAGCACGCGCCTGATCAAAGGCGAGGTAGCGGGCGCAGTCGAGTTGTTCGGCTGAACGCCGCCGCCCGTGATCATTCCATCCATGATGAAACTGCACCACCTGCCCATCCACGCCCGGCTGATCCTGCTGGCGCTCGCGGTCGTCTTGCCGGCGGCCGGGCTGCTTGCCTGGGTCATCGTCGCTGGGCCGGGGGATGCAAGCGATGTGTTTTACGTCGGCCCCGGCGTCCTGCTGCTCGCGTTGGCGCTCGCACACTACATCGCCTCGACTATCGTCAAGCCGGTGCGTGAACTCGCCAGGACCTCGACTCTGGTCGCTCAAGGCGATCTCGCTGCGCGCGCGCATGTGGCCGGTCCGGCAGAGATCGAGTCAGTCGCGCGCCAGTTCAATCGCATGCTCGATGTGCGCGCGGAAGCCGTGGAGGCGCTGCGGGCGAGCGAGGAGCGCTTGCACGGCATCGTCCATATGGCGGCCGAGGCCATCGTCGTCGTGGACGAGCAGTTCCATGTGGTTCTGTTCAATCCTACGGCGGAGGCAATGTTCCGCTGCACTGCGGCCGAGGCGACAGGGACCAACGTCGAGCGCTTCATCCCGCCGCGTCTGCGCAAAGCGTGGCGCGAGTACATGACCGGATTCTGTGCCGCCGGCTCGCGCGTGATCCGCATGGGCAATCACGCCGAGATCTTCGGTCTGCGCGCCGACGGCGAGGAGTTTCCGTTGGAAATCTCGCTGTCCAGGATCACCCATAGCGGCAAACCGCTGTACTCGGCGGTTCTGAACGACATCAGCGCGCGCCGGCGCGACGAGGCGCGCCTCAACGCGCTGGCCAATTACGATGCGCTCACCTCGCTGCCCAACCGCGCGCTGTTCCACCAGCGGCTGCAGCGCTCGCTGGTGCACGCGCAGCGCTTCAACGAGGGGCTGGCCGTGCTGTTCATAGACCTGGATCGGTTCAAGAACGTCAACGACACTCTCGGGCACGAGGCGGGCGACCGCGTGCTGCTCGCGATAGCGGAGCGCTTGAAGGGCAGCTTGCGCGAGGTCGACACCGTGTCGCGCCTGGGTGGGGACGAGTTCGCCGTGCTCATCGAAAAGGTCACCGAGACGCGTCTAGTCGGCAGCATCGCGCGCAAGCTGCTGAAGGCAATTGCGGACGTGATCATGCTCGGCAACCAGGAGTACCAAATCACAGCCAGCATCGGCATCAGCGCCTATCCGGCGGACGGCAGCGACGCGACGACATTGCTCAAGAACGCGGATATCGCCATGTATCGCGCAAAGGAGCAGGGCAAGAACAATTCGCAGTTCTACGCCGCCGAAATGAACGCGCATTCGATGACGCGACTGTCGCTCGAGACCGGACTGCGGCACGCGCTCGACCGGGGTGAGTTCCTGCTGCATTACCAGCCCAAAGTCGATATCGCCAGCGGCCGCATCACCGGCATGGAGGCGCTGGTGCGCTGGATGCGCCCGCAATCGGGCATGGTGTCGCCGGCCGACTTCATTCCCCTGGCGGAGGAAACCGGCCTGATCGTGCCCATAGGCGCTTGGGTGCTGAAAGCCGCCTGCGAGCACAATCGCGCCTGGCAGCGCCAGGGCATGCCGCCTCTGCGGGTGGCGGTCAACCTGTCGGCGCGGCAGTTCGTCCAGGCGAATCTGGTGAGCGAAGTCGCGCGCGTGCTCGACGCGAGCGGGCTCGCGCCGGCGTCGCTCGAACTTGAGATCACCGAAAGCATGGTCATGGACAATCCGGAGCGCGCGATCCAGACGCTGCGCCAGTTGAAATCCATGGGCATTGCGCTCGCCATCGACGATTTCGGCACCGGCTACTCTTCGCTGGGTTATCTCAAGCGCTTTCCCATAGACAATATCAAGATCGACCGCTCGTTCATCAAGGACATTCCCCGCAGCAACGACGACGCGACCATCACTCGCACCATTATTGACATGACCCACAACCTGCGGCTCAAGGTGGTCGCCGAAGGCGTCGAGACCGCGGCGCAGCTGGACTTTCTGCGCGAGCACGGCTGCGATGAAATGCAGGGCTATTACTTCAGCCGCCCGCTCGCCGAAGATGCATTCCTGGGGCTGGTGCAAGCGCAGGAAAACCAGACCGCGATCGCGGCGTGAGCGGCGAATGCAGCCAACAACAGGAAAAGGGATGAAAAAAATCACCGTCGTTGTGGTGGACGATTCCGCGCTGATCCGCAAGCTTCTGAGCGAGATCATCAACAGCCAGCCGGACATGCAGGCGGTCGGAGCGGCGCCGGACCCGCTGGTGGCGCGCGAGATGATCCGCTCGCTCAATCCGGACGTCCTCACGCTGGACGTGGAGATGCCGAAAATGGACGGCCTCGATTTTCTCGAACGGCTGATGCGCCTGCGGCCGATGCCGGTGGTCATGGTTT
>JAJZUK010000329.1 GCA_021847125.1 Pseudomonadota bacterium
CCGGCCACACTGGCGACAGCCAGCCACTCGGCTGGTGGTGAATCGGGGGGGCGGCGCGTCAGCTGCCGGCAGCGGCGTCGAGGCGCCGCTTCAGTTGCGCCACCTCCACTTCAAGTTCTGCGATGCGCCGTTCCAGCTGATCCACGCGCTCGTCTTCGCCGTCCGAACCGGGTGGCTGTTCGGCTGACCGCTCGCGCATTTTGTCTGCAGCAGCCGTGGCAGGGGCGCCGCTGAACAGATGAGCGTAGCGTGATTCGCGCTTGCCCGGTTCGCGCGCGAGGCGCAGCACGAACGGGCCGTCCTCGCGTGCGGCGAGGCTGTCGAGCACCGCTTCGACTTCGTTTACGTCGGCGAAGCGGCACAGCCGACTCGCGCGGCTGCGCAGCTCGCCCGGCGTCTGTGCGCCGCGCAGAAACAATTCGCACACGATGGCGAGTTCCTGCGGCGAGAATTTCAGCGTGCCGAAATTCGTATTGCACAACAGATGCTGGTATTTGGGCACGCGGCTGCCATAGCCGCTTTGCTCGCTGAGCAGGCGCTTCTTGATCAGTTGATCGATGAGCTGCTGCACCGCGATCTCATCCAGCTCCAGGACCGGGTCGCGATTGCTCTTCTGGTTGCAGGCGTTGGCGAGGGCGTTCAGCGACAAGGGATACTGCTCCGGCGTGGTGATTTCTTTTTCGATCAGGCAGCCGATGATGCGGGTTTCATGGGGCGTGAGTTCTAGGTTCATGTAAGTGGCCTGCGCAATTGGCGGTGGTTCCGGTGCGCCGCCCGAATTCAGCGGCGCGGTGTCGCTAGCATAGCCGAAAGCAGGATCGCCCCGCGGCAGGACGAACCCTAACCGCCGCCGCGGCGGAAATACATTTCGAAGCGCGCCATGAAATCCTCGATCTCCTTGGGCGAGTATCCGTCGAATTCGAAATCGACTTGATGGCGCTCGAGCCGGACGAGGCCCAGGCGCAGCTGCGGCAACGATTCCATGCGTATGCGCCAGCCGCGTGCGCCGTCGCGATGTACGAACGCCGCACCTTCCTCGGCAAAAGGGACATGGTTGACGGCGGCGGGCAAGAGGCGGCGGAAGTCCGCCTGCGTGATGGTCACCTCGAAACGCAGCGGCAGCTTCATCGTCTAATTGTGCGGACTAACCGCCTGCGATCGGCGGCCAGATCGCCAGCGTTTCACCCTCGGCGAGCGCCCGCTGCGCGCGCAGTGCAGGCGGCACGAAAATCCCGTCGATCAGTACCAGATGGCACAGCTTGAGCGGCAGGTTCTGGCTTTCTATCACCTGCGCTGGCGTGGTGCCGGGGTCGAGTTCGAGCTCCAGCGCGTTGGTCTTGCGTGCTTCGGTCGGCAGGTAGTCTGAAAGCGTCGCGTAGAGCTTGAGCGTGACCTTCATGCGGCTTTCTGCGCTGCCCCCAAATACGCCGCCATGAACTGCGTCGGATCTGCGAGCAGCCTGGCCTTCCACTCTCCCAGCCGCACACGCCCCTGGATCAGCCCGCGCAACGCGCCTACATGGTCGGTCCAGCCTATGCTGGTGGCGCCGACCAGTGCCTCGTCCTTGAACTGCAGCGACAGGTAGCGGAAACCCGCCGCGTCCACGAGTTCCACGCCGTCTCCGCCAGCGACACCCTGCCATTGGCCGAACGAGGTCGAAATCAGGCCCAGGGTATCGAGCACGTTGATCGCCAGGCTGCCCTGCGTGGCGACCTGCGCGCCGAGCATATTGGCCGCAGCGATGCGCGCCTGGTCCGCGGCGTTGGGTTGGATCGCGTTGAGCTGCGGCAGGCCGGAATAAAGCCCGGCGGTCTCGGTCACGTCGCCGGCGGCGTAGATTCCGGGCACGCTGGTCTGCATGTGCGCATCGACCAGGACGCCGTCGCCGACCTTGACCCCGCTGCCCTGAAGGAAAGCGATATTCGGGCGCACGCCCGCTGCGGCGATCAGTAGATCGCATTCGATCGTCTGTCCATTGGAGAGCCTGACCTGCATAGCTCCCGCGCCGGTGCTGGCGACGGCATCGGCGCGCGCGTTGACATGAACCTGCACGCCTTTCTTTTCCACCCACAGCCGGACCAACTCGCCGGCTTTCGCGGTCATCATGCGCGGCACCATGCGGTCGCCCATTTCCACCACGCTGAGCCTGACCCCGCGCTCGGCCAGCGCCTGCAGGATGATGCAGCCGATGAAGCCAGCGCCCAGTTGCACTACGCGCGCGCCGCGGTTCGCCTTGGCCGCGATCTCGCGCGCATCGGCCAGGGTCCAGCACGCATGCACATTGGGCAAATCGATTCCGGGGATGGCGGGCCGCAGGGGATGCGAGCCGGACGCGATCAGCAGGCGGTCGTAAGGCAGTTTTTCCCCGTTAGTGAGCGTTACGCTGCACGCTGCGCTGTCGACTTTTTCGGCGCGCGCATGCACTAGGCGTATGCCCAGGCGCTCGTAATGCCCCGCGTCCTTGCGCAGATGCGTCCCCTGCTCGCTGATATTGCCGGTCAGCAGGTAGGGAATTGCCATGCGCGAATAAGGCGGTTCGTTTTCGTCCCCCACGAGAACGACCTCCGCGGCGGGATCGGCGCGGCGCAAGGCTTCGGCGGCGACGACCCCCGCCGGACCATTGCCAATGATGAGGTGTTTCATGAATTGTCCCTCCGAAGATGCAAAGGGCGCAGAACCCG
>JAJZUK010000330.1 GCA_021847125.1 Pseudomonadota bacterium
AAATGGCGCCAGGACGAGCAGGCACTGGCCGGCTACCGCGCGCAGCAGGATTCGATCCTCGCCGCGGCCGCGCGGCTGGTGAAGCCCGGCGGATTGCTGTTGTATGTGACCTGCAGCCTGCTCGACGCGGAGAACCAGGAAGTAGTGCAGGCGTTTCTGGCCGCGAACGCGCAGTTCGAGCTGCGGCCCGCCAATGCGGCGCTGGCGCAGCAGCGCATTGCGCTGGATACCGGGGAATATCTGCGCCTTGCGCCACATCTACATGGCACTGACGGTTTCTTCGCGGCGCTGCTGCTGAAGAAGACACAATGAAACGGTATTCCCTCGCGCTCGCTCTGCTGGTCGCTTGCGCCGCCGGCGCGCAGTCGCCGCAGCGGGAAGCCCAGGAAGCTGCGCCGCGGCCGGCACCGGCGCAAATTCCGGCGCGGGGCACCGTGCAGCTCGCATTCACGCCCTGGGACAATGCCGAAGGCATGATCGTCGATTGCATACGCCAGGCACGGCGTCAGATCCTGGTGCAGGCCTACAGCTTCACCAGCCGCGCGCTCGCGAACGCCTTGATCGCGGCCAAGCGGCGCGGCGTCGACGTGCAAGTGCTGGCCGATCGCGAGCAGACGTTCGGCGGCGAGGCGAGCCGCATACCCGAGCTGGAGCAGGCGGGCATTCCGGTGATGCTGGAGCTGCGCTATCAAAGCGCACACAACAAGGTGATGGTCATCGATCCCGGCTCGGCGGATGCCGCGGTCATTACCGGGAGTTACAATTGGACTTACGCTGCGCAATTCAAGAACGCGGAGAACGTGCTGATCCTGCGCCACAATGATGCTGTCGCAAATGCCTACGCCGCCAACTGGCGGCGGCATTCCGTCGACGCCTTGCCCTACGCCGACCAATGAAGAAGGGACCTTTCAGCACGGTGCTGGAAAATGCCTGGATCGATCTGCACGATCCGCAGGTCGGATGGCAGATTGCGATTTTGCTCGGCTGCTTCCTGCTTGCCTGGGGTGCCGGCCGCGCCTTGCGCCTGTCCCGCGTCGAGGCCGACGGCATCTGGAAATTCGGCGTCGGCGGCCTGAGGCGCATCCTGTTTCCGGCGGTGGCGCTGCTGCCCCTGGCGCTGAGCATCGAGCTGGTCAAACGCTGGATCGAAGTCGATCTGCTGCGCCTGTTCGTGCCGCTGCTGGCATCGCTGCTGCTGGTGCGCGTCTTCTTCTATCTGCTGCGCCACGTGTTCGCGCGCGGCAGCGTCGTGCGCAACTTCGAGCGCGCGATCGCGATCCTGGTGTGGGGCGGACTGGTGCTGCATGTGTC
The DNA here is from genome assembly GCA_021847125.1 of Pseudomonadota bacterium. Next base: position 1,312 of record JAJZUK010000330.1, read on the forward strand.
CGGCCTGCTGCCGGAAGTGATCGAGCTGCTCGAGGGCGTCACTTTCCATCTGGGCAAACAAAAGCTCACGCTGTGGCTGCTGCTGCAGGGGTCGTTCTGGGTGGTGATCACGCTGCTCGCGGCGATGTGGCTCTCCGGCACGATCGAGGCGCGCCTGATGCGGGCCGAATCGCTGCATTCCAGCCTGCGCGTCGTGTTCTCGCGCCTGGCCACGGCGCTGCTGGTGCTGCTTGCCGTGCTCATCGTGCTGCCGCTGGTCGGCATCGATCTCACGGTGCTGTCGGTATTGGGCGGTGCCGTCGGCGTCGGTCTCGGATTCGGCATGCAGAAAATCGCGAGCAACTATGTCAGCGGCTTCATCATCCTGCTCGACCGCTCGATCCGCATCGGCGACCTGATCACCGTCGACAATTTCTACGGCGAAGTGAAAAACATCACGACGCGCTACGTCGTGGTGCGCGCGCTCGACGGGCGCGAGGCCATCATCCCGAATGAACTGCTGATCGCGACGACCGTACTCAACCACTCCTACTCCAATCGCCATGTCCGGCTCGCGCTCGCGCTGCAGATCTCGTACCGCAGTGAACCGCACCGCGCGATGCAGCTGATGGAGGAGGTGGCACGCAAGCATGCGCGCGTGCTCGCCGATCCGCCGCCGAAGGCGTTCGTGCTGCGCTTTGCCGACAGCGGCATCGACCTCGAGCTTGGAGTCTGGATCGACGACCCGGAACAGGGGACGCAGGGAGTCCGTTCCGACCTGTATCTGGAACTCTGGCGCGCTTTGCGCGAAGCCGGCATCGAGATTCCGTATCCGCAGCGCGAAGTGCGCATTCTGCCCAACGCCGCAGCCGGCACAGGCTGATGGCGGGCACGGCCGCAGTGCGCCGTGGGCATTGCGGTAAACCCGAATTCACGTAGAATCCCCACCCTCGTTGTGGATTTGATGGAGATTTAATGCTTTATTCCGGGCTGTTCGATCTGCCCTGGTGGGGCCTGGTCCTGGTGACCCTGGTTCTGACCCATATCAGTATCGCTGCTGTAACCATATTTCTGCACCGGCACCAGGCGCACCGCGCGCTGGATCTGCATCCGCTGGCGAGCCATTTCTTCCGTCTTTGGCTGTGCCTGACCACGGGCATGGTGACCAAGGAGTGGGCGGCCATCCACCGCAAGCACCACGCCAAATGCGAGACGCCTGAGGATCCGCACAGCCCGCAGGTTTACGGCATCAGACGCGTGCTTTGGGGCGGGGTGTTTCTCTACGTCAAGGAAGCGCACAACCGGCAGACCCTGGAGCGTTACGGCCATGGGACGCCGGACGACTGGCTCGAGCGCAATATCTACGGCAACCGCGCCAAGCTCGGCTT
>JAJZUK010000331.1 GCA_021847125.1 Pseudomonadota bacterium
GTTGTTCAGGTTGAGCCAGTCGTGCCAGGCGAGGTTGTAGCGCAGGTCGCCTGCGTCCACGCCGGTCGCGTCCAGGCGCGCCTGCAATTCGGCCAGCCCGCCGCGCGCGCGCGCCAGACCCCTGGCGTCGCGCACGATGCCGACGTCGTCCCACATCAGTTCGTACAGCGTCTCGCGCACGCCTTCGGCATCGCCTGGCCGCCTGCCCAGCGGAGCGCGGCAGGCCGCCTCGGTCGCGGCGATTTCCTCGGCGTCCGGTTCACGCAATTCGCCCTGGGCTCGCACCCAGGCCGCCATTTCCTCGCCCGCGACGCCGCCATAGACGGTCGAATTGGCGACGCCGTTGCCGCCGAGCCGATTGGCGCCGTGCACGCCGCCGGTGTCTTCGCCCGCGGCGAACAGGCCGGGCAGCGCGGTGGAACAATCGGACCTGAACTCGACCCCGCCCATCATGTAATGCGCGGTCGGCACCACTTCGACCAGGCCGCCGGCGAGATCGAAGCCGCTGTCGGCGCAGCGCTCGACCATGCCTTTGAACTGCTTGACCACGTTCTCCGGCCCCAGGTGCGCCATGCTGATATGCACGCCGCCGTTGGGCGTGGTGCGGCCCGCGCGCATCTCGGCGTAGATCGCGCGCGAAACGATGTCGCGCGTGGCGCGCTCCAGCCTGTCGTCGTAGTTGCCCATGAAACGCTCGCCCGCGCCGTTGAGCAAATAGCCGCCCGAACCGCGCAGCCCTTCTTCGAGCACGGTGCCGGTCATGCGCGTGCGCGTGCCCGCCAGCAGGCCCGTCGGATGGAACTGCACCATTTCCATGTCGCGCAGCTTCAGGCCCGCGCGCAGGGCCATCGCCAGCCCGTCGCAGCTCTTGTCTCCCGAAGGGGTGTGGTACTTGTACATGGTCGGACCGCCGCCGGTGGCGAGCAGCACCGCCTTCGCCTGCACGAAGCAGAATTCGCCCGTGCGCATATCCAGCATGAGCACGCCGGCGAGCGCGTCGCCGCTCTTCGCCTTGATCAGCGCCAGCGCGCGATGCTCCTCCAGCCGCCCGATTTTGCGCGACCAGATCTGCTCGGCCAGGCGGTTGATGATTTCGATGCCGGTAAGATCGCCCTTGTGCACGGTGCGGTCGAACGTTTGTCCGGCGAACGCTTTCTGGTGGATGCTGCCGTCCGGATTGCGGTCGAAAAAGCAGCCGAGCTCGTTCTCCAATTCGTGAATGCGTTCGACCGCGAGCGTCACCAGCTTCCACGCGAGATCCTGGTTGGGCAGCCACTTGCCGCCCTCGATGGTGTCCATGAAGTGGCGCTCGATCGAGTCGCCGGCGGCGAGCGCGACGTTGTAGCCGCCCTGCACCATGCGCGTGCAGCCGCATTTTCCGAGCAGGCCCTTGACCGCGATGGTGATGGCCAGCTTGGGATCCGCCTGGTGCGCGTGCAGCGCGGCGAACAGTCCGGCGCCGCCGGAGCCGAGGATCAGGATGTCAGTGCGCATGGTCCGCATAATTCGGCCTTAGAGTCTGTTGCAATTTGAGGGGATACATCCCCTCAAACTCCCCTATATCGGACCATTGCAAAATGCATTTTGCAATGGGGTCCTAATCCTTGCCCAGATCGCTGAAATATTCGTGCTCCGCGGTGTTGACCAGGCTCACGCGCAATTCCACCGGCAGGTTATGGTAGCTTAGCGCGATGCGCTTGATGCGCAGCAGCGGCGAGCCGGCCGGGACGCCGAGCAGCTTCGCGCTCGCGCGGTCCGCCAGCGCCGCGCTCAGGCGCTCCGCGCTTCTCACCACGTTGATGCCGTAGCGTTCCTGGTAGAGCTGGTAAATGGTGCTGTCGCGTCCGCTGAATATCTTTTCGCTCAGGCGCGGAAAGCGCTCCGCCGGCAGCGTGATCTCGTCGAGCACCACCGGCTGCCCGCCCAGGTGCAGCAGGTTCCTGATGCGGAACACCGGCGCGCCCGGCGCAATATCGAGGCGCGCGGCGCTGTCGGCATCGGCCTTGGCGCGGGCGAAGGAAAGCAATTCGGTGTGCGGCTGCTCTCTGGCGCCGCTCGCGGGGACGATGTGAAAGAAATGGAACAGCATGCGCCGCGCGTTGTGGCTGGCGACGAAGGTGCCGCGGCCCTGGTGGCGCAGCAGGATGCGCTCGGCCGCGAGCTCGTCGATCGCCTTGCGCACGGTGCCGATGGAGACGCGGTAGCGCTCGGCCAGCCGGGTTTCGGAAGGCAGCGCCACTCCCGGCGCCCATTCTCCTGCGGCCAGGCTTTGCGTCAGCAGGCGCTTGACCTCCTTGTACAGCGGCAACGGGCCACCGCTGTCCGCGCCGGGGATTTCGCTGATTTGCATGGCGCCAGTCTAGCACATCATGTATATCATACAAGTCATATAGTTGACTTTGGCCGCAGGCGCGCCTACCATCCTCGTTCCGCAAGCGTTGCGCGCGGTAAACGAGGAGGGTGGCATGAGCAGGAGCAGGGGCCGCGCGCGGCGGGGATGCGACCGGCCGCGATTGCCGCCGGACGCCGACGGTGCGGATTCGAGAATTTGAACCTGGTTAAGGAGGCGTAAGCATGATCCACTTTGTAGTGCATGACGAGCACGATTCGGTCGGCGTGGTCGTCGTCGAAGGCGTCAAATCCGGCCAACAGCTCACC
>JAJZUK010000332.1 GCA_021847125.1 Pseudomonadota bacterium
AGGGCATCATTTTCCATTGCGACGCGGTACAGGCCGCGGGCAAGGTCGAGATCGATGTGCAGAAGCTCAACGTCGACCTGCTGACCGTGACCGCGCACAAGGTCTACGGACCCAAAGGCATAGGCGCGCAATACGTGCGGCGCAAACCGCGCGTGCGCATCGAGCCGCAGATTCACGGCGGCGGACACGAGCGCGGCATGCGCTCGGGCACGCTCGCCACGCACCAGATCGTGGGCATGGGCGAGGCGTTTCGCATTGCGCGGCTGGAAATGGCCGCCGAGAACGAGCGCATCCGCGGTCTGCGCGACCGCTTGTGGCAGGGCTTGAGCGAAATCGAGGAAGTGCACCTCAACGGCGATCTGGAGCGGCGCATTCCCGGCAACCTCAACGTCAGCTTCAATTTCGTCGAGGGCGAGTCGCTGATCATGGGCATCAAGGAAATCGCCGTATCCTCGGGCTCGGCCTGCACCTCCGCCAGCCTCGAGCCGTCCTATGTGCTGCGCGCGCTGGGGCGCTCGGACGAACTCGCGCATTCGTCGATTCGCTTTACCATCGGCCGCTTCAATACCGCCGAAGAAATCGATTTCACCGTCGCCCTGCTCAAGCGCCAGATCGCCAAGCTGCGCGAGCTGTCGCCGCTGTGGGACATGTACAAGGAAGGCGTGGACCTGAATACCGTGCAGTGGGCCGCACACTGAATTCGCACTAGAAGGGAAGACACATGGCGTACAGCGACAAAGTACTCGATCACTACGAAAATCCGCGCAACGTCGGCTCGTTTGAAAAGGGCGACGCGGCGGTCGGGACCGGCATGGTCGGCGCGCCCGCCTGCGGCGACGTGATGAAGCTGCAGATCCGCGTCGGCACGGACGGCGTGATCGAAGATGCGCGCTTCAAGACCTACGGCTGCGGCTCGGCCATCGCCTCCTCCTCGCTCGTGACCGAGTGGGTGAAAGGCAAGACCCTGGAGCAGGCGCTGGACATCAAGAACACGCAGATCGCCGAGGAACTGGCGCTGCCGCCGGTTAAAATCCATTGTTCCATCCTGGCCGAGGACGCGATCAAAGCGGCCATCGCCGATTACAAAGCGAAGCACGGACTGGCCGCGGACGAGAACGCCGCCGCCCCGGCGCAACGCGCTGCCTGAGGTTGCCATGCCTGTCACCCTGACTGAAAAAGCTGCCAAACACGTTTCGAACTTCATCGCCAAACGCGGCAAGGGCGTGGGCCTGCGCCTGGGCGTGCGCACCACCGGCTGCTCGGGCATGGCCTACAAGCTGGAGTATGCGGACGCCATCAATCCCGAGGACGCCCTGTTCGAAAGCCATGGGGTGAAGGTGATCGTGGATCCGAAGAGCCTGCCCTATCTGGAGGGCACCGAACTCGATTTCGCGCGCGAGGGCTTGAACGAAGGCTTCAAGTTCAAGAATCCGAACGTGAAAGACCAGTGCGGTTGCGGCGAAAGCTTTAACATCTAGGCTTAAAGAGATCAGCGGGAGCCCGCGGGTCCGCGGGCGCGCTCGCGTTTTTGTGGCCGCTTCAACGATCCCGATGCGCGCATGATCGACTTCCAGCAGAATCATTTCCAACTCTTCGGCCTGCCGCAGCGCTTCCGCGTGGACCTCGCGCTGATGGAGCAGGCCTACCGCGGCATCCAGTCGCAGGTGCATCCGGACCGCTTCGTGCAGGCGAGCGACGCCGAGCGCCGTGCGTCGATGCAATCGGCGACGCAGGTGAACGAGGCTTATCGCACGCTGAAAAATCCGCTCGCGCGTGCGCGCTACCTGCTCGCGCTGCAGCAGATCGACGTCGCGGGCGAGAGCAACACCGCGATGCCGGCCGAATTCCTGCTGAAGCAGATGCAATGGCGCGAGTCGGTGGAGCAGGCGGCGCAGCAGCCTCAGACCCTGGCCGCGCTGGCGCAGCGCCTCGCTGCTGAAATGAATCAGCACTACGCCGAACTCGAGCGCCGTTTGGACCGCGAAGGCGACTATGCGCTGGCGGCCGAGTCGGTGCGCAAGCTGATGTTCCTCGAACGCCTGCGCGAGGAAATCGGCGATGCCTTGGAGCGGGCGGACGCCTGATGGCCCTGCTGCAGATCGCCGAACCCGGCATGTCGCGCGCGCCGCACCAGCACCGGCTTGCGGTGGGCATCGATCTCGGGACGACGAATTCGCTGGTGGCGACGGTGCGCAGCGGCATCGCCGTGGTGCTCAACGATGCCGACGGCCGCGCACTGCTGCCTTCGGTGGTGCGCTATTTCCCCGGCGGCGCGACGGCGGTGGGCTACCCGGCGCAGGCCGAGCTCGCCTGCGACCCGAGGAACACCGTGGTCTCGGTCAAGCGCTTCATGGGGCGCGGGCTGAAAGACGTGGCCTACGCCGAGAACTGCCCCTACGATTTTCTGGATACGCCGGGCATGGTGCAGTTGCGCACCTGCGCCGGAGTGAAAAGCCCGGTGGAAATCTCGGCGCAGATCCTGCGCGCACTGCGCGAGCGCGCCGAGGCCGCGCTCGCCGGAGAACTGGTGGGCGCGGTCATCACCGTGCCGGCCTATTTCGACGACGCACAGCGTCAGGCGACCAAGGATGCGGCGCGGCTCGCCGGCCTCGACGTACTGCGCCTCCTGAACGAACCCACCGCGGCGGCGATCG
>JAJZUK010000333.1 GCA_021847125.1 Pseudomonadota bacterium
GGTGCTTCCAGTCATACATCACCTTGCCCATCGCCCGGCTGGCGATCGCGGCATCGCCGATCGCGCCGATCGCCTGCTGCTGCAGCAACTGGGTACGTACCTGGCCCTCGAACTGCTGCGTGGTCAAGCCCTGCTCCTGCAACAGATTGCGGTAGGCAGCAACGTCGAAACTGCCGTCCGGCCTACGCAACGCGGCGATCTGGGGAATCTGCAGGATCGCGTTCTGAAGCGCCGAATCGCCGACGACCAGATGCTCCTTGTTGACCGCGAGCTCGATCAGCACCTGATCGATCATGCCGTTGAGCGTGCGCATGCGCATCGCCGGGGTGTCGATGGCGCGAATGTCGATCGAGCCGCCCAGCATCTGCTGCAGTCGCGCGACCTGCTGGCGCTGCACCTCGTCGAACTGCTCCATCGGGATCGGAACCCCGCCAACCTTCGCGGCCAGGTTGGCATCGCCTGTCATCCTGTCGTAACCCTGAATCCCGAACAGTACGAACGACGGAAAGATCAGCACGAACAGGATGACCTGCAGCAGTTTGGTGTGCCGGCGGACAAATTCAAACATTGGGTTCCTCGTCGCGCGCGCGCGGGGCGCGCAATCCCGGTGTTCTCGAAAAAACGAAAAAGGCGAACCCCGGTTCGCCTTTCGCTGCTGGTTGCGCAGCCGTCACGCGCAGTGGTGGTGGGTGCTGAGGGGTTCGAACCCCCGACCTACGCCTTGTAAGGGCGCCGCTCTACCAACTGAGCTAAGCACCCGTTGCATCATCGTGCGCGCCGCTCGCATGCAACCTGACATGCTCAGTTCAACGCGTCCTTCAGCCCCTTGCCCGGACGGAACTTCGGAACCTTGGCCGCCTTGATCTTGATCGTCGCACCGGTGCGCGGGTTGCGCCCCGTGCGCGCCGGGCGCTTGGTGACTGCGAACGTGCCGAAGCCGATCAGCGTGACCGAGCCACCTTTCTTCAGCGTGACCCGAACGCCTTCGATCATCGACTCCAGGGCGCGCGCCGCTGCCGCCTTCGAAATCTCGGACTTCTTGGCGATGTGTTCGATCAGTTCTGTTTTGTTCACTCTGGCCCCCTGGACAGGATGGTTAAACGGTCAATTGGCTGGCGAGGCACCGGCACTGCGCGCGCCCGGCGCCCGCTGATGAGAATCCATGCGCGATGTACAGAGCCCTTCGAATGCCCCCGCCGCCGCAGCGGCGCAAGTGGCGCGATTCTAAAGGCATCGCTCATTAGAGCGAGGCGCCCGTCCCGTGTCAATCACGATCAATCCGCGGCGCGCGCCAGTTGCTGCGCGATCGCCGCACCCAGTTCGGCGGTGCTGCCACGACCGCCGAGATCGGGCGTCAGCGGCGCTTCCGCGCCGGCGGCGAGCACTTGTTCGATGGCCCCGACGATGGCGTCGTGGGCGTCTCGCCGACCGAGGAAATCGAGCATCAGCGCCGCACTCCATATCTGCCCGATCGGGTTGGCCACGCCGCGTCCAGCGATGTCCGGCGCCGAGCCGTGCACCGGCTCGAACAGCGACGGAAACCTGCGCTCCGGGTTCAGGTTGGCCGACGGCGCGATGCCCAGGGTGCCGCACAGCGCAGGCGCCAGATCGCTGATGATGTCGCCGAACAGGTTGCTGCCGACGATGACGTCGAAGTCCTGCGGCCGCTGCACCAGGCGCGCGCACAGCGCATCGATGTGGTACTGGTTGCAGCGCACCTGCCCGAACTCGGCCGCCACCGCGCGCACGCGCTCGTCCCAGAACGGCATGGTGATCGAAATGCCGTTCGACTTGGTCGCCGAGGTCAGAAGCCGACGCGGCCGGCGCGCGGCTTCGGCAAAGGCGTGCCGCAGCACGCGATCGACTCCGAAGCGGCTCATCACGGTTTCCTGCAGCGCGAGCTCGCGCTCGGTTCCGGCGTACATGCGGCCACCCGCGTTGGAGTACTCGCCTTCGGTGTTCTCGCGCACGATCAGCAAGTCGATGTCGCCGGTCTGGACTGCGGCCAGCGGCGAGCGCAGCCCCGGCATCAGCCGGGCCGGCCGCAGGTTCACGTACTGATCGAATTCGCGGCGGAACTGGATCAGCGAGCCCCACAGCGAAACGTGGTCGGGCACCTTTTGCGGCCAACCGACCGCGCCGAAGAAGATGGCATCGAAACCGCCGAGGATTTCCTTCCAGTCGGCAGGCAGCATGCTGCCGTGATGCAGGTAATAGTCGCAGCTGGCGAAATCGAACTGCGTCAGCTCAAGCGCCAGGCCGAAGCGCCGCGCGGCCGCCTCGAGCACGCGCAGGCCTTCGGGGACCACTTCGGTGCCGATGCCGTCTCCGGGCAGCACCGCGATGCGCCAGCGCCGCGCTTGGGTTTCGCTCATCGCAACAGTCTCCTCGTCGGTTTCAGTCGCCGGCACCGATGTCGCCGAGCGCCAGCTTGAAGTAGTACAGCATCGACCACAAGGTCAACGCGGCGGCCAGATCGAGCAGCCAACCGCCCCACAGCGCGGTGTTCAAGCTGCCGACGTGCCCGTCGTACAGCAACAGCGGGATCGCGGCCATCTGCGTGGCGGTCTTGACCTTGCCCAGCCAGTTCACCGCCACCGCGCGCGAACGCCCGATGCGCGCCATCCATTCGCGCAACGCCGAA
>JAJZUK010000334.1 GCA_021847125.1 Pseudomonadota bacterium
CTGGCGAAGACCAGCATGGAGACCAACGCCTCGATCAACCTGGTGATGGTCGGCCTGGACGGGCGGCCCACGGGCAAGAACCTGAAGGATATCCTCGCCGAATGGCTCGAATTCCGCTTCGCCACGGTCACGCGGCGCACGAAATTCCGCCTGGACAAGGTGCTCGACCGCATCCACGTGCTCGAAGGGCGCCTCCTGGTGCTGCTCAACGTGGACAAGGTGATCAAGCTCATCCGCAATTCGGACGATCCGAAGCCCGATCTGATGCGCGCCTTCAAGCTCACCGAGCGCCAGGCCGAGGACATTCTCGAAATGCGCCTGCGGCAGTTGGCCAAGCTCGAACACATCAAGCTGGAGAAAGAGCTCGAGGGCCTGAACAAGGAGCAGAAAGGCCTGGAGAAAGTGCTCGGCAGCCGCAAGGCACTGGAAGCGCTGGTGATCGAGGAAATCGAGGCCGACGTCAAAGCCTTCGGCGACAAGCGGCGCACGGTGATCGAGGAATCGGAAAAGGCGGTGCTCGAGACGCCGGTGCTGGACGAGCCGGTGACGGTGATTTTCTCGAAGAACGGCTGGGTGCGCGCGCGCCAGGGGCACGGCGTCGATGCGGCCACGCTCTCGTTCAAGGAAGGCGATGCGCTCGCCGCGCTCATACCCTGCCGCACCGTGGACCCGGTGATCTTTCTCGATTCGGGCGGCCGCGCCTACAGCGTCGAAGCGGCGGGCTTGCCCAGCGCGCGCGGCGACGGCGTGCCGGCGTCCTCGCTGGTGGAAGTGCAGGGCGGCGCCAAGATCATGCACTGCCTCGCGGGCAGGGCCGACACCAAGGTGCTGGTCGCGTCGAGCGGCGGCTACGGTTTTCTGTGCAGCATAGGCGACATGGTCTCGAACCGCCGCGCCGGACGCGAATTCATGAGTGTCGAAGCGGGCGAGACGCCCGTGGTGCCTTGCGCTTACGAGGAAGCGGCGGGCAACCACGTGCTCGCGCTTGCCGGTGAAGGCCGGCTGCTCGCATTCGACATTTCCGAAATGCGCGCCATGTCCAAGGGGCGCGGCGTGATCCTCATGGGTCTGGAGCAGGGCGAGAAACTGATCGCGGCGGCGGTGACGCCGCTCAGTTCGGTCACCGTCACCGGCATAGGCCGCGCGGGCAAGGAAAAAGCGCTGGAAATCAAGGGTGAAAAGCTGCGCCACCATGTTGGCCACCGCGCGCGCATGGGGCGGGTGCTGCCGGAGAAACTCAAGCCCACCGGCCTCGCGCTCGCAGCCAAGCTACAGCTGGACGCCAAATAGGCCGAAAAAACCTGCTGCGATGCAGTAAAATTACGGCTTTTTAAGCCTAGCAGCTTCGCAGCATTATGGCTCTGATAGTCCAGAAATTCGGCGGCACCTCCGTCGGCTCGACCGAGCGCATCAAGAATGTCGCCAAGCGCGTCGCGCGCTGGAAAGCGCAGGGGCACCAGCTGGTCGTGGTCCCGTCCGCGATGTCCGGCGAAACCAACCGCCTGATCGCGCTGGCGAAGGAAATCTCGCCGCAGCCCGACCCGCGCGAACTCGACGTGGTCGCCTCCACCGGCGAGCAGGTCACCATCGGCCTGTTGTCGATGGCGCTGATGGAACTCGGCGTGAAGGCCAAGAGCTACACCGGCGCGCAGGTCAAGGTGCTCACCGACAGCGCGTTCACCAAGGCGCGCATCGAGCGCATCGACGAGAACCGCATGCGCGCCGATCTCGAAGCGGGCAACGTGGTCGTGGTCGCGGGCTTCCAGGGCGTCGATGCGGCCGGCAACATCACCACGCTAGGACGCGGCGGCTCCGACACCTCGGCCGTGGCGCTGGCGGCTGCGCTGAAGGCCGACGAATGCCAGATCTACACCGATGTCGACGGCGTCTACACCACCGACCCGCGCATCGTGCCCGAGGCGCGGCGCCTGGACACCATCACCTTCGAGGAAATGCTGGAGATGGCGAGCCTGGGCTCGAAAGTGCTGCAGATTCGCTCGGTCGAATTCGCCGGCAAGTACAAAGTGAAGCTGCGCGTGCTGTCCTCGTTCGAAGAGCAGGAAGGCCCGGGCACGCTGATTACGTTTGAGGAAGATCCCAAAATGGAAAAAGCCATCATTTCCGGCATTGCATTCAGCCGCGACGAAGCCAAGATCACCGTCATGGGCGTGCCCGACCGCCCCGGTATCGCCTACCAGATCCTCGGGCCGATCGGCGAGGCCAATATCGACGTCGACATGATCATCCAGAACGCCGGCGTCGACAACATGACCGATTTCTCCTTCACCGTGCCGCGCAACGATTACGCCAAGGCGATGGACGTGCTGAACAAGCAGGTCAAAGACCACATCAAGGCGAGCGACATCCGCGGCGATGCCAAGGTGTGCAAGGTGTCGTTGGTGGGCGTGGGCATGCGCACCCACGCCGGCATCGCGAGCAAGATGTTCCGCACGCTGGCGGAGGAGGCGATCAACATCCAGATGATCTCCACTTCCGAAATCAAGGTCGCGGTGGTGATCGACGAGAAATACATGGAGCTCGCGGTGCGCGCGCTGCATAAGGCGTTCGAGCTGGACCAGCCGCAGTGACGCGTCGCGGCTTTCGACCGGTGCGAGCACGCATGCTATAGTTTCAACCTGATCC
>JAJZUK010000335.1 GCA_021847125.1 Pseudomonadota bacterium
TTCATCTACGGCTGGAATCAGTACCTGTGGCCGCTGCTGGTGACGACCCAGGAGAGCATGTATACGACGGTGATCGGGATCAAGCGCATGATTCCGGGCGGCGACGCGGCGGCGGAATGGCACCTGATCATGGCGACGGCGATACTGACCATGCTGCCGCCGGCGCTGGTGATCCTGCTGATGCAGAAGTGGTTCGTAAAGGGGCTGGTCGATACCGAGAAATAATGCGACCCGAATATCCCCGGCGCCGGAATCTCGCCGAAATCGGAACCATCCACGCGGGGGCGTTCCGGCGGCTGCGGGCTACTTGAAGATGCAGTGCTTCGCGTAGTCCGCGGCTTCGTTCGCGGACCAGTCGCCTTTGGGTTTTGCCTTCAGGTTCGCACACCACTTGTCGCTGCCCACTTCCGGCGCGCACGCCGACAGCCCAAGCAATAGCGTGACAGACCCAGCCAGATAAACGATCTTTGCCATTGCATTCACGGTAAGCGGCCTCCTCTCATCCATCGTTGTCAGTGGATTTCCGGGTCGGGGGTCTCCGCGCCCGCTTCCAGGAAATCGAAATCGCAGCCCTCGTTCGCCTGGGTGATGTGCTGCGAGAACGCCGCACCGTAGCCGCGCTCGTAGCGCGGCGCGGGCGCCTTCCATGCGGCCTTGCGCTGCGCGAGTTCCGCGTCGCTGACTTTCAGATTCAATTTGCGCCCGGGCACGTCGAGCTCGATCAGGTCGCCGTCCTCGACCAGTGCGAGCGGCCCGCCGATCCAGGACTCGGGCGCGACGTGCAGCACGCAGGCGCCGTAGGAGGTGCCGCTCATGCGTGCGTCGGAAATGCGCACCATGTCGCGCACGCCTTGTTTGAGCAGCTTCTGCGGGATCGGCAGCTGGCCCCACTCGGGCATGCCCGGCCCGCCCAGCGGACCGGCGTGCTTCAACACGATCACGGAGTCCTCGTCGATCGGTAGGTCCGGATCGTCGATGCGCGCAGCCATGTCGTTGTAATCGGCGAACACCACGGCCTTGCCCGTATGCTGGTGCAGCTGCGGCTCGGCCGCAGGTGGCTTGATCACCGCGCCGTCGGGCGCGAGGTTGCCGCGCAGCACCGCGAGGCTGTCGGATTGGACCAGTGCGCGGTCGACGGAACGGATGATGTCGTCGTCGAACACCTTGGCGTCGGCGATGTTCTCGCCCATGGTCTTGCCGTTGACGGTTCTGGCCTGGGCCTTGATCAGGCCGCCGAGATTCTTCAGCACCGCGCGCAGGCCGCCGGCATAGTAGAAATCCTCCATCAGGTATTTGCCCGAGGGCCGGATGTTGGCCAGCAGCGGCGTCTTGCGCGCGAGCGCGTCGAACAGGTCCAGGTCGAGCAGCACGCCGGCGCGGCGCGCGAGCGCGATCAGGTGCACGATGGCGTTGGTCGAGCCGCCGATCGCGAGCACTGCGGTCACGGCATTGTGCACTGCGTCGGCGTGCAGGATGTCGCGGGGTTTGAGGTCTTCCCACACCATCTCCACCGCACGTTTTCCTGTGAGCGTAGCCATCGCGGCATGGCGCGAGTCGGGCGCCGGAATCGAGGCGGCGCCGGGCAGGGTGAAACCCATGGCCTCGGCCGCGCTGGTCATGGTCGAAGCCGTGCCCATGGTCATGCAATGCCCGGGAGAGCGCGCGATGCCCTGCTCGATTTCCTGCCAGTCCTTCTCGCTGATGTTGCCCGCGCGCAGTTCGGCCCAGTATTTCCAGGTGTCCGAGCCCGAGCCCAGGGTCGCGCCGCCCCAGTTGCCGCGCAGCATCGGTCCGGCCGGCATGAAAATCGCCGGCAGGTTCATGCTGATCGCGCCCATGAGCAGCGCCGGGGTGGTCTTGTCGCAGCCGCCCATGAGCACCGCGCCGTCGGCGGGGTAGGAGCGCAGCAGTTCCTCGGTCTCCATCGCGAGGAAGTTGCGGTACATCATGGTGGTCGGCTTCTGAAACGGCTCGGACAGCGACATCGCCGGCATCTCGACCGGGAAGCCGCCGGCCTGCCACACGCCGCGCTTCACTTCCTCGACGCGCTGCTTGAAATGCGTGTGGCAGGGGTTGATGTCGCTCCAGGTGTTGACGATCGCGATCACCGGCTTGCCGGCGTAGTCGCTGCGGTCGTAACCCATTTGCGCCGTGCGCGAGCGGTGGCCGAAGGCACGCATGTCCTTGGCACCGTACCAGCGCTGGCTGCGCAGCTGTTCCGGCGTTTTCTTTTTCACTGGCGGATCCTTTGCTTGTGATGTGATGTTGCGCGGGCGGGCGGCGAAGGCTATTGTAACGCTCCGAATAAATCGCGCATGCACGCGGAGCTTGAACCGGGAAGGAGCAGATGGCAAACGAACTCGAAACCAAACTGACCGACGCCGTGATCGCGCGGCTTGCGCCCGACGCGGACCCGCGCTTGCGCCGGATCATGACGAGCCTGATCCGGCACGTGCACGGCTTCGTGCGCGAGGTCGAGCTGACCGAAGAGGAATGGTTCGAGGCGATCAAATTCCTCACCGCCACCGGGCAGAAATGCGACGCCAAGCGCCAGGAGTTCATCCTGCTGTCGGATGTCCTCGGCGTGTCCATGCTGGTCGACGCGATCAATCACCGCAGCCTGGAGGC
>JAJZUK010000336.1 GCA_021847125.1 Pseudomonadota bacterium
GCGCAAGCTGCTCGGCGAGGGTGCAGCTATGATTCCAGGCAGGCTGCGTTTTCAGCCGGCTGCAGCTGCGCAGAAAAGCCTGCCACGCGGCCTGCAGCTCGTCATCCGTCCAGCCGGGCAGATCAGACCAGCTCACCGCCTCCAGCGTCTTCGCCTTCGGCAACGCGGGCGCGACGCCCGGGCACACCGGGCACACCGGACAAGGCACGGCGGCAGGGCAGCTCGGGGCCGCGGCGGGCGGCGCCGGCGGCTGCAGCGCGCAGCCTGCAAGCATTGTCAGCAGCGCGGTCGCGCCAAGCCTGCGCCACTGGTTTATGATGCGAGCCATTGTGAACGGAGTATAGCAACGCATGTGGATGTTCTATCTCGAAGCGGCCCTCGCCTTGGGCGTGCTCGTGTTCATTGTCTGGTGGACTTGGCCGCGCTCGGACAAGAAGGATGAGGGCAAACCCAAGTAACAGCGTGCAAGTTCGCTTAGTGCAGTACGCGCGGCACCGACAGCGTGAATTCCGGTATCGGCGCGTCGAACTGGGTGCCGTCCTCGGCCACCATCTGATAGCTGCCGCTCATGGTGCCGACCGGAGTGGCCAGCGCGGTGCCGCTGGTGTACTCGAATTTCTCCCCCGGCTTGAGCAGGGGCTGGGCTCCGATTACGCCCAGGCCGCGCACCTCCTGCACCTGATTGTGTGAATCGGTGATGATCCAGTGGCGGCTGATCTGCTGCGCCGTCAGGGTGCCACTGTTGCGGATGGTTATGTTGTAGGAAAAGACGAAGCGGTCCTTCGCTTCGTCAGACTGGTCGGCGATATACTGAGTCGTGGCGGAAATGCCGATGTCGTATTTTTTTGCGGATTCCATAGCAATATTTTACACCGCGCCGGACGTGCCTGCCGCCTGCCGCGTACGTTTTTCGACACGCGCTCGGGTGAGCGGGTAAAATGCGCGCTGACCGCATCGACACCGATTGAGCACTATGCCCACTTACCGCATCGCACCGAGCATACTTTCCGCCGACTTCGCCCGCCTGGGCGAGGAAGTGCAGGGCGTGATCGCTGCCGGCGCCGACATGATCCATTTCGACGTGATGGACAATCACTACGTGCCCAATTTGACCATAGGGCCGATGGTGTGCGAGGCGATCCGGCCGCTGACCAAGGCGCCGATCGACGTGCACCTGATGGTGAAGCCGGTGGACCGCATCATTCCCGATTTCGCCCGCGCCGGCGCCGACATCATCAGTTTCCATCCGGAGGCGAGCGAGCATATCGATCGCACCATAGGCCTGATCCAGGAGCAGGGCTGCAAGGCCGGACTGGTGTTCAATCCGGGCACGCCGCTGGACTACCTCGATCATGTGCTGTACCGGCTGGATCTGGTGCTGATCATGTCGGTCAACCCGGGTTTCGGCGGACAGAAATTCATCCCGCATGCGCTGGCGAAGCTGGCGGAGGTGCGCCGCCGCGTCGACCAGAGCGGGCGCGCGATCATGCTCGAGGTCGATGGCGGCGTCAAAGCGGACAACATCGCCGACATCGCGCGCGCGGGCGCCGACACCTTCGTCGCGGGCTCCGCGATCTTCGGCGCCAAGGACTACAAAGCGACCATCGCCGCGATGCGCGCGGCGATCCAGTCGGCCTGAGTTCGATGCCGCGCGCGCGCGGCATCGCTGCCGCGATGATCGACCTAGACGGCACGCTGCTCGATACCGTTCCCGACCTTGCCGCTGCGGCCGCACGCATGCTCGCCGCGCTGGGACTGGCCGAGCGCAGGCAGGACGAGATCCGCGACTTCGTCGGCAAGGGCATCCCCACGCTGGTCGAGCGCTGTCTGCAGGCCAGCGCCGGCGCACAGCGCGCTGACGTTCTGCAAGACGAAGCGCTGCAGGACGCGGCGCTGGCTTTGTTCCAGAAGTATTATTTCGAGGAATCGGGCCGGCGCAGCGCCGTCTATCCCGGCGTGATCGAGGGTCTGGAGCGCTTGCGCAGTCTGCGCCTGCGCCTCGCCTGCGTCACCAACAAGGCCGCGCGCTTCACGCTGCCGCTGCTCGAGCAAAAAGGCCTCGCGCCCTATTTCGAACTGGTGGTGAGCGGCGACACGCTGCCGCGCAAGAAACCCGATCCGATGCAGCTCGTCTATATCTGCGCCGAATTCGCGCTCGCGCCGGCCGCGGTGCTGCTGATCGGGGATTCGGTCAACGACGTGCTGGCGGCGCGCGCCGCAGGCTGCCCGGTGCTGTGCGTCTCCTACGGCTACAACGAGGGTGGGGACGTGCACGATTTGGACTGTGATGCTATAGTGAAGTCTCTTGTGGAAGCCGCAGACTTACTTCAAAGCGCACGGTCGTGATACTCGCAAAATCCGGAACATGGGCGCGTTTCGCCTGGGAAAGCTGGCGCTGCTGGCGTTCCTAGGCCTAGGCACGGGCTGCATGCCCAGGTGCATGCGCATCAGCGCCCACCCGTAGTCGTTTTTCCGGATCGTTTTTTGGAGCAGTCATGACTGAAGTCGAATTCAAGCGCCTCGCGGCGCAGGGTTTCAACCGCATCCCCGTGGTGCTCGAGACCTTTGCCGATCTCGATACGCCGCTGTCCATTTATCTCAAACTGGCCAACAAGCC
>JAJZUK010000337.1 GCA_021847125.1 Pseudomonadota bacterium
GCGATCGGGCGGCCGAACTGCACGCGCTCGTTCGCGTACTGCAAAGCGTATTCCAGGATGCGCTCAAGCGCGCCGGCCATCTGCACGCTCCGATACAACGCCCCCTCGGTATCGAGGCGCGCCTGCGCGCCTTCGAGGGGCGCAAGCGCCAGCAATGGCGCGTGCTCGAACCTGAGCAGCGCCCTGGGCTCGCCGGCCAGATTCTTGTCCACGCTCACCACCGTGTCCGCGGTCGACACCAGACCCACGACGTCTTTGCCGTCGAGTTTACCCACCACCGCAGCGCGCGCACACAAATTGCCCCAGGGCACGCGATGCACCGCGCCCGCCACGCTGGTTCCCGCAGCGGCCTGCACGAACTCGAGCCGGTCGCCAGCCCGGACCGGAGCCACGGTCAGCGCCCCCTGCGGTACCTCGATCCCGGCTGCAGCGAGCAGGCGCCCGGCGAGCATCGTTTCCCCCAAAGGCACCGGCGCGCCGTGATAGGCGCTGCGCCGCAGCGCGAACATCGCATCCTCGAAGTCGATGCCCGGGCCGCCGGCATCCTCCGGCAGCGCCGCCCGATCGAGCCCGACCTCCTCCAGCGCCCGCCACAGGGCGGCCGGCCACACGCCCGCCTCGGCCGATTCCCGCACCTCCCTCGGGCAATGCTCGTCGAATATCCGGTCGACCGTTTTCAGCAAATCATCGCGTATTTCGCTCATCGCAGTCCCAGCCCCCGTGCAATCATGCCGCGCAGAATCTCGCGCGTGCCCCCGCGTATGGTGAATCCCGGCGCACGCAGGATGGTCATGCCCAGCAGCTCCGGATAACTCGCGCCTTCGCCCAGGGTGGGCTCGGTCGGTATCAGGTGGCGGAAGGTTTCCGGAATTTCGCGCTCGAACGCGGTGCCGACATCTTTCACCAAGGCCGCTTCGACGATGGGCTGCGCACCGCGCTCCAGCATGCCCGCAATCGAGGTCGACATGCGCCGCAGCGTCGCCAGATGCGCGACGAAGCGGCCGATTTCGTTGGCCGGGTGGTCCTCCGGGCTCGGTCCGAGCGCGCGGATGGATTCGAGCAGCAGCTGATAGGTGCTGAGGAAACGGTCCGGACCGGAGCGCTCGAACGCCAGCTCGCCCGTCACCATCTTCCATCCCATGCCGACGCCGCCCAGGATCATGTCATCGGGCACGAAGAACTCGTCGAACACCACTTCATTGAAGTCGTGGCCGCCGTAGAGATTGTAGATCGGGCGCACGCTGACGCCGGGGGCCGACAGGTCCACGATGAACTGGGTCATGCCGGCGTGCCGGTCTTCCTCTTTCGGCGAAGTCCTGGCCAGCGCAATCAGGTAGTTCGTTCTGTGGGCGCCGCTGGTCCAGACCTTGGTGCCGCTGATCTTCCAGCCGCCTTCGACCTGGGTCGCGCGGGTACGCGCTGCGGCAAGATCGGAGCCGGAATCGGGCTCGCTCATGCCGATGCTGAAAAAGCACACCCCGGCGGCGATTTTCGGCAGTATGGTTTGTTTCGCCCTTTCGCTGCCATAGCGCAGAATCTGGTGGCCGCTTTGCCGGTCTGCCACCCAATGCGCGCCTACCGGTGCGCCTCCGGCAAGCATTTCCTCGGTCACGATATAGCGCTCCAGCGCGGAACGCTCATGGCCGCCGTACTGCTTGGGCCACCGCATGCCTATGTAGCCGCGTTCGCCGCATCGACGGCTGAATTCGGCATCGAAGGAACTCCATGAATTGCGGCTGGGGGTGAACGCTCCCCTGGCCACTTCCTCCGCGATAAAGGCGCGCACGTCGTTGCGCAGGGCCTGTGCCGACGGCGGCAATTGCACCGGTTCGAACCTGAATTCGTGCATCCTCCCTCCCGAAGAAACGTTTGCCTCCTGCCAGTCGCGGCAGGCAATGAACACGCATGGCCTCTGGAAATATATCCTAGACACGACTGCAGCGTAAATATAAGATTCATGCGTAAAGCATTTTCATATGTATGTATTTTGAATCGAAGGCAACACTTCCATCGCATCCCGCGGCAAGCCATCCCGTATTGCGCCTCTCCCGGTCCGCGGCCCGAGAATCTGCACCCCGGATTCTGTATTTAGATGAAGCGCGCCAACCCGGCCGCTGATCCGACCGCGCATAATGCATGCCCATGAATCGACTCGCCCAGCTTCCTGCTGTAGACCGCCTGCTCGCCGAGCCTAGACTGATAGAACTCGCCGCGATCCACGGCCGCAGCATTGCCGGCGACGCGGTGCGCGCCGAACTCGCCGCCGCGCGCGCAACGGCCAAAAAAGGCGGTACGCTGCCCTCCCCGGCTGAACTGGTCGCGGCCGTCGCCACGCGCATCGAAACGAGCGCGCGAGCCAAGCTGCGTCGGGTCTTCAACCTGACCGGGACCGTGCTGCATACCAACCTCGGGCGCGCCTCGCTCCCGGAGGAAGCCATTGATGCGCTGGTGACGGCCGCACGTTCGCCCTGCGCGCTCGAGTACGACATCGATACCGGCGGACGCGGCGACCGCGACCAGGTGATCGACGATCTCGTTTGCGAGTTGACCGGCGCAGAGGCCAGCACCGTCGTCAATAACAACGCCGCAGCGGTGTTCCTGCTGCTCAACACGCT
>JAJZUK010000338.1 GCA_021847125.1 Pseudomonadota bacterium
CGTGCAGCTTTTCCTCCATATGCAGCAGCTTCTCGCGCTCGCCCTGCATCATTTTCGACACCGGTATGCCGGTCGCGCGCGACACCACTTCGGCGATTTCCTCGGCGCCGACCTCGGTGCGCAGCAAGCGCGCCTTGCCAGACTTCGCGACCGGCTTTTCTTCCTTCTTCAACTGGGCTTCGAGCTGCGGAATCCGGCCGTACTGCAATTCCGACATGCGCTGCCAGTCGCCTTTGCGCTTGGCCGCTTCCATCTCGATCTTGAGCTTTTCCAGTTCTTCCTTGATGTGCTGCGCGCCCTGCACCTCGGCTTTTTCCGCCTTCCACACGCCTTCCAGATCGGCGTATTCGCGCCCGAGCCGCTTGATTTCGTCCTCGATCAGGCCCAGGCGCTTTTTCGATGCCTCGTCTTTTTCCTTTTTCACCGCTTCGCGCTCTATCTTGAGCTGGATCAGGCGCCGGTCGAGCTTGTCCATCACCTCGGGCTTGGAATCGATCTCCATCTTAATGCGCGAAGCCGCTTCGTCGATCAGGTCGATCGCCTTGTCCGGCAGGAAGCGGTCGGTGATATAGCGATGCGACAGCTCGGCCGCGGCGACGATGGCCGGGTCGGTGATGTCGACGCCGTGGTGCACCTCGTATTTCTCCTGCAGCCCGCGCAGGATGGCGATGGTGTCTTCCACCGTGGGCTCGCCCACCTGCACTTTCTGGAAGCGCCGCTCCAGCGCCGCATCCTTCTCCACGTACTTGCGGTATTCGTCCAGCGTGGTGGCGCCGACGCAATGCAGTTCGCCGCGCGCGAGCGCCGGCTTGAGCATGTTGCCGGCGTCCATCGAACCTTCGGTCTTGCCCGCCCCAACCATGGTGTGCAACTCGTCGATGAACACGATGGTGCGGCCTTCGTCCTGCGACAGCTCTTTCAGCACCGCTTTCAGGCGCTCCTCGAACTCACCGCGATACTTGGTGCCGGCCAGGAGCGCCGCCATGTCGAGCGACAGCACGCGCTTGCCCTTCAGGGTTTCCGGTACTTCATCGTTGACGATGCGCTGCGCCAGGCCTTCGACGATGGCGGTCTTGCCCACGCCGGGTTCGCCGATCAGCACCGGGTTGTTCTTGGTGCGCCGTTGCAGGATCTGGATCACGCGGCGGATCTCGTCGTCGCGCCCGATCACCGGGTCGAGCTTGCCCGCGCGGGCGCGCTCGGTCAGGTCCAGGGTGTATTTCTTCAGCGCCTCGCGGCTGCCCTCGGCTTCGGGGCTGGACACGCTCTCCGTGCCGCGCAAAGCGGTCACCGCCTGCTCCAGCGCCTTCTTGTTGCCGCCCGCCTCCTTCAGCAGGCGGCCGGCCTCGCCCTTGTCCTCGCCCAGCGCCAGAATGAACATTTCCGAGGCGATGAACTGGTCGTCGCGCTTCTGCGCCTCCTTGTCCGTCAGATTGAGCAGGTTGTTGAGCTCGCGCGAAATCGACACTTCGCCGCCCTGGCCTTCGACCTTGGGCAGGCGGGCGATGGCGCCCTTGAGGCTGTCGCGCAACCGTGACACGTTGACCCCGGCGCGCGCGAGCAGCGAAGCCGTGCCGCCGTCCTCCTGCGCGATCAGCGCGGAGAGGAGGTGCACCGGTTCGATGTAGGAATGGTCGTTGCCCACGGCCAGGCTTTGCGCGTCGGCAAGGGCCTGCTGGAACTTGGTGGTGAGTTTGTCTAATCGCATGGTTGGCTTCCTGAGTTCATTGCTTCCAAAATGAGGCCAAATCGCGGATTTTCAAGGCGCTGGGAAGATCCAGGCCTGAAGCCGGCCGCTGCTGGAGCGGCCTAGGGCTTGTTGAGTATCTGCTCGAGAATATGCTGCAGCCCCGACTGCCAGGATGGCAGTTCCAGACCGAAAGTCCGGCGAAAACGGGTGGTGTCCAGACGCGAATTGGCCGGCCGCCGGGCCGGCGTGGGGTATTCGGCCGCGGTGATCGCCTTGATGGTTTCCGGTCTCGCCTTCAGCGGCCGGCCGGCGCGCAGCGCCTGTTCGATCACATAGCAGGCGCATTCATGCCAGGTCGTTACCCCGGCGGGAACCGCGTGATACAGCCCGAAGGCAAAATCAGCCTGGCCCTTGAGCTGCGCCTCGCGCACCAGCAGCGCGGTCAGGTCGGCGAGCAGGGCGGCCGAGGTCGGCACGCCGTACTGGTCCGCCACCACGCTGAGCTGTTCGCGCTCCGCGGCCAAGCGCAGCATGGTTTTGGCGAAATTGTTGCCGTGCGCACCGACCACCCAGCTGGTGCGCAGGATCACATGCCGCGCGCCGCTGGCCTGAAGCGCCAGTTCGCCGTCGCGTTTGCTGCGGCCGTACACGCCCTGCGGATTGGTCGCGTCTTCCTCGACATAGGCTTCGGGCTTGGTTCCGTCGAACACGTAGTCGGTGGAAAAATGCACCACCCAGGCGCCAAGCCGGGCGGCCTCCGCGCCTATCACCCCGGGCGCCCGCGCATTCACCGCGTCGGCCGTGGCCACATTCTTGCTCAAGGCAGGGCCGGTGCCGGCAAAAAACACGACGCGGTTCGGATGCACGTCGAGCAGATCCTGCGCGACCACGCGGAGGCCTTCATTGCG
>JAJZUK010000339.1 GCA_021847125.1 Pseudomonadota bacterium
TTCCAGGAAACCACGCGCGTGCTCACCGAGGCCGCGATCATGGGCAAGAAGGACGATCTGCGCGGGTTGAAGGAGAACGTCATTGTCGGCCGGCTGATCCCGGCGGGCACGGGCATGGCCTACCACAAGGTGCGCAAGACACCTGCGCCGGTGTTCGAGCCCGTTGCGGCCGAAGGCGAGGACGCGGGAGAAGCGCCCGTGGCCGAGGTGAGCGCCTAGGTTTCAATCACCGCGCAGCGGAAGAAAAGCCGGCGCACGCGCCGGCTTTTTTTTGCTCAGAAAACGCTTGGGCGCGCAACGGCTATTGGCCGCAGATCAAGCAATGACGCGGTTCTTCACGCAATCGCCGTCTTCTTGTTTCCCGGTCACCGGGTTATAGGCGAAATCTTCGCGCCTGACTTTTCGTTTCGAGCGTGCAGATCAACGCTGGCCGACTTTCGCGTCTCGAAAAATGGCTTCGGCGCCGCGCGGCGGCGCACGCCAGTACTGCTTGGGTGCGCGCACCTGCCCCCCGAGTTCGGCGGCGGCGCGCCAGGCCCAGTGCGGATCGAACAACAGGCCACGGGCGAGCGCCACCATGTCGGCGCGGCCTGCGGCCACGATGTCCTCCGCCTGCCGCGGCTCGGTGATCAGGCCCACGGCGATGGTCGCAATGCCGGTTTCCCGGCGGATCGCCTCGGCAAACTGCACCTGATAGCCGGGTCCGAGCACGATCTTCTGCTCGGGTGCCAGCCCGCCGCTGGACGCGTCTATCCAATCGCAGCCGGCCGCTTTCAGCCGCTGCGCGAATTCGATCGACTGCGGCAGGTCCCAGCCGCCCTCGATCCAGTCGCTGGCGGAGATGCGCACGCCCAGGGGCTTATCCTCGGGCCAGACCTTGCGCACTGCGGCGAATATCTCCAGCGGAAAACGCATGCGATTCTCGAGCGGGCCGCCGTAGGCGTCGCTGCGCCGGTTGGCCAGCGGCGATAGAAACTGATGCAGCAGGTAACCGTGCGCCGCATGCAGTTCGATGGCGTCGAAACCGAGGCGGACGGCGCGCTGTGTCGAGTGCACGAAAGCCTTGTGCACCCGCGCAAGGTCTGCCGCGTTCATTTCCCGCGGCGGCGGTTCGGCGGGCGCAAACGGTACGGCCGAGGGCGCGATCGGCACCCACCCGCCGGCCGCGGGCGCGATCAGCTTGCCGCCGTCCCAGGGCGTATGGCTGGAGCCCTTGCGCCCGGCGTGCGCGAGCTGGAGCGCCAGCGGCGTATCGGACTGGCGCCGCAGTGCGCCGAGCAGGTCGCGAAACGCGGCCTCGTTGGCGTCGGAGTACAGCCCGAGGCAGTTCGGGGTGATGCGGCCGACGGCTTCGACCGCGGTTGCCTCGATGCATACCAGCCCGACGCCGCCCAGCGCGAGCTGGCCGAGATGGATCAGGTGCCAGTCGTTGGGCTTGCCCTCGGTCGCCGAGTATTGGCACATCGGCGAAACCATGATTCGATTGGGAAGCTGGAGCTTACGCAGGGAGAGGGGCTGGAACAGGGCGCTGGTCACGGCAAATCCTTATGTTGATGCGAATCAAATGCAGGCCGCATTCACGGCGCAGTGTGCAAATTGCGCCCGCAATGCCCGCGCCGGACATTGGCACAATCGTTGCAGCCAAGTCAAGGGCATCGGTGCCGGCCATCGGCCTCGGGTGCCGCCGCCCGGCGAGGAACGCATGATCGCTTTCTACACCCGCGCCGCGCAGGCGCAGGCGCAAGGCGGCGGACCAGGCGCGGATCGATGCCAGCCCGGCGGATGCGGCCGGTTTCCGCTAGTAGCGGCGGCCGATTCGACCGACGCGGCGCCTGTTTACGCATTACAGGGGCGTACACCTGTTGACTCGCCCTTGATTTTCTTTGTATAATTCTGCCTCTTTGCGATACCCGGGGCGGCCAGGCGTAGAACGGTCGTCCCTATTTCATTTCGGAACATCAAATAATGCCAACAATCAATCAGTTAGTGCACACGCCGCGCGTTCGTACCAAGGCCAAGAGCAAGGTGCCCGCGCTCGGCAATTCGCCGCAAAAACGTGGTGTGTGTACGCGTGTCTACACCACCACGCCGAAAAAACCGAATTCGGCGCTGCGCAAAGTCGCGAAAGTGCGGCTCACCAACGGCTTCGAGGTCATCAGCTACATCGGCGGCGAGGGCCACAACCTGCAGGAGCACTCGGTGGTGCTGATCCGCGGCGGCCGGGTGAAAGACCTGCCGGGCGTGCGCTATCACATGGTGCGCGGCAGCCTGGACACGCAGGGCGTGAAGGATCGCAAGCAAAGCCGTTCCAAGTACGGGGCGAAAAAACCCAAGGCCGCGTAACGCGGTCTTGGCAAATCCTTGGTGTTGGCTATAGGCGCACCAGGAAAACGGATTGTCACATTCGATACTAATAATTGAACGTTCGATATTGAGGTCATAAAGTGCCACGACGCAGAGAGGTTCCCAAGCGCGACATTCTTCCGGATCCGAAATTCGGCAATCAGGACGTCGCCAAGTTCATCAACGTGCTGATGACGCGCGGCAAGAAATCGGTTGCCGAGAGCATCATCTATCGCGCGTTCAGCGCGATCAA
>JAJZUK010000340.1 GCA_021847125.1 Pseudomonadota bacterium
CAGCCGGCCGGCGGCATCGCGCCGCTCCAGCCCGTGCTGCCCGGCCAAAGGCAGGCGCAAAGCGCCCAGGCGATTCTCCAGGTCCGACAGCGAGCGGCCGCTGACCAATGCCGCTGCGCCGCCGCTCGCCCGGTGCAGGCGTGCGATGAGTTCGAGCAGCGCGGTGTCGACGCGGACGGCGTCGGGCTTGTCGGCGATGTCGATCAGGGTTCCGTCGACGTCAAGAAAATAGGCCCAGTCGACGCGCGGCGCCGGCGGGAGTGCGCCGCGCGTGCTCACGTGTCGCCGTGTCCCGTCTTTTCGATCAGACGGCCGCGACGACGCATCGCCGCTGCATCGAGCAGCATGCGGCCGGCCCAGCGAAACACGTTGAATTCGGCCACCAGCCCGCGCATCAGGCGCATGCGGTCGCGCTGCTCGGCCGCCGGCATCGTGAGCGCGAGGTGCAGCGCGGCGGCGCACTGGTCCGCATCGTAGGGATTCACGATCAAGGCTTCCGGCAGTTCGCGCGCGGCGCCGGTGAATTGGGACAGGATCAGGACGCCGCGCTCGTCGTCGCGCGCCGCGACGAACTCCTTGGTGACCAGATTCATGCCATCGTGCAGGCTGCTCACGAAACAGACATCGGCGGCGCGGAAATATTCATATACCTCGTGCGCCTCATGGTGCTCGACCTTGAGCAAAATGGGCGGCGGCCCGCGGCGCGCGAAGCGCCCGTTGATGCGCACGCTCATGGCGCGCACCTGCGCTTCGTGGTGCTGGTATTCCTCGATCCCCGCGCGCGTCGGCGCGGCGATCTGGACGAAAGTGAAACGGCCGATCCACTCTGGATTCAGCTCGAGCAGGCGCTCGATCGCGCGAAAGCGCTCGACGATGCCCTTGGTGTAATCGAGCCGGTCGACGCCCACACCCAGTTTGTGTTCGAGCGGGAGATCGTTCTGCTGACGCACGTCGCTGCGGCAGTCCAGCACCGACTTTTGCAGCATCTGTGCGTCCGGCGGCCAGGCGATGGAAATCGGGTAACGGCGCACGGCCGTGAGTTTGCCGCCGTAGGAGACGGTGAACGATTCCCGGTCGACGCGCGCCTCGAGAAAACGATCCACCGTATCGACGAAATTGTTGCAGTGGAACTGGGTGTGAAAGCCGAGGATGCTGCTGCCCAGCAGCCCCGCGATCACTTCGTCGCGCCATGGACAGATGGCGAACGACTCCGGGTTGGGCCAGGGAATGTGCCAGAAAGTGATGATCGTCGCATCCGGCAGTTCCTCGCGGATCATGCTCGGCAGCAGCGCGAAATGGTAGTCTTGCACCAGCACGATGGGGTCTTTCGTCTTGGCCTCGCGCGCCACCGCCTGGGCGAACTTGCGGTTCACTGCGACGTACTGGGCCCAGTCGCCCGAGCGGAACGTCGGCCGTACATGGGCGATGTGGCATAGCGGCCACAGCCCCTCATTGGCGAAGCCGAGGTAATAGCCCGCTTCCTCCTCCGCGCTGAGCCAGACGCGGCGGATTCGGTAGGCGGGTTTTTCCGGCGGTACCGCGACATGGTCATGCTTGTCGACCATCTCGCGGTCAGCCGAGCCGCTGCCGTGGGCGATCCACGTGCCCGAGCAAGCGCGCATGATCGGCTCCAGCGCAGTGACCAAGCCGCTCGCCGGCCGCTGCGTCTCGATACGGTCGCCGCGGCGCTGGTGGATGTAGGGTTCGCGGTTCGATACCACGATCACGTCCTCGCCGCGCAGTTCGCCGCGCAGTATGGCGCGCAGGGACTCCGGCGTCCAGGTTACCTGATCTTCATCGCGTGCGCGCGTATCGGATTCGAGTTCGCGGATCAGCCGTTGCAAGTCGCGTGCGATGGGCGTGAATTCTGGCAGGTTCGTATTCGCACCGGATCCCGGCTGGCGCAGCAGACCTTCGCCGCGCAGCAAGGAGCGCATGCCGGCCATCCAGCCGCGCCAGGAGAGCTGGGCAATGATAACCGTGATCAGCGACACCACCGCCGCCAGCCCCATAAACAGGTAGAACACGTAGCGCTTCGTTTCCTCGCTGCGGCGGGTGATGAAACTCATGTCATGCACCAGTACCAGCCGGCCGTCCGGCGCCGCTTCGCTGGCCATCGGACGCACCGTAACGTGCAAGGGCCCCTTGGCACTTGGCAATAGGCGATCGGCTCCCTCCCAGCGGTGGAGTTCGGAACAGCGGATCTCTGTCGGAAGCGAGCGGGTCGCCAAGGCCCTGCTCGTTGGCGTGGCGCAGTAGCCTACGGCGAATAGCCGCTCGTCCTGGGTGATGCGGTTAAAGAATTCCAGGATCTTGATCCTCTTGCCCGCCGCCAGCTGTTCCAGCAGCGGTTCCTGGATGGTGTTGGCGATGAGCAAGGAGCGGCTGTCCAAGTCGTGTACGAACCAGCTCAACGTCAATTTATCTACCAGCGGGGTGACAGCATAGGCGATGCCTGCCAGCACCAGCATCAGAGGTAAGACGAAACGCAAAGACAGCCTCATGCAAGCACTCTATCAGCTGGGAAGCTTCTAGGATATGGTACCTACCCGCGTCGGAAAAGAGCGGCGCTCTCAAGCCAGCCGCGGG
>JAJZUK010000341.1 GCA_021847125.1 Pseudomonadota bacterium
TTGACTGGCAATGTGATTACGAACGCGCCGGTGGCCGCCAGCACAGCGCCGGTACTCGATCAAGTTTTGAGCACGGTCACGAGCACTACGCAGCCGCAAGCGACGCAGACTACGACGCAGACGACGGCACCACCGCCGGTGCCGCCCACGACCGGCGGGACCGGTCCGCAGACGCTGAGCAGCAGCACGCAGACCATAGGCGGCTCGGAGGGCACCTTTGGCGGCGCTTCCAGCCCGCCCGCTTCGAGCGACAGCGGGCCTGCCCGCGGGAACGGCGCATCCTCGACAGGCTCCGGGGACAAACCGGCTGAGGCCAAGGCGGAGGCCAAAGCGGACGACAAGAAAGACGACAAGAAAGAAGATAAGAAGGACGACAAGAAGAAGGACGAAGGATCTTCGGGCAAAAAAGACGACAAGCCGGCGCCGAAGAAACTGGCCACCTGCAGCTGAACGGAGTAGCGACCATGCGAAATATCACGCCCCTGCTCGCCGGCCTGCTGCTCGCGGCCGGCGGCATCCTGAGCGACGCAGCCGAAGCGGCTGCCACCGTCGGGCAGGTGACCCATCTTTCGGGCACGCTCATCGCCAAGCGCGCCGACGGCAGCACCAAGCTGTTCTCGGTCAAATCCGAAGTGCAGGAAGGCGACACGCTTTCCACCGAGCAGGATACCTACGCCCGGGTCAAGTTTTCCGACGGCGCGGAAGTGGTGTTGCGGCCCTCGTCGCAACTCAAGATCGCGGCCTATTCGTTCAACCAGGCCAAGCCCGAGGCGGACAATGTCCTCATGAACATGCTCAAGGGGGGCTTGCGCGCGGTGACCGGTCTGGTGGGCAAGCGCAATAAGGACGCGGTGAATTTCGGCGCCGTCACGGCCACCATCGGCATACGCGGCACGCACTTCGGCGCGCTGATCTGCCAGAACGACTGCGGCGGCGTACCCACGGTAAGCGGCAAGCCGCCGGAAAACGGCCTGCACCTGGACGTGGCCGACGGCGCGATCGTGGTCAAGAACCCGGCCGGCCAGCAGGTGATATCGAGCGGGCAATTCGGTTATGTGCGCAGCGCCAATACGCCGCCGGTGATCGTGCCGCCGTCGCAGGGCATACAGGTGACCATGCCGACCAGCATCAGCCAGAACGCGACCTCCGGCCGCGGCGTGGGCAAAGGCAAGGAAAGCGAGTGCTCGGTGCGCTGAGAGCGTGGCTCGTGGTTCGTTGATCGTTGATCGTTGATCGTTGTTCGAGCCACGTACCACGAATCACGACTAACGAACAACGAACCACGAACTACGACCCTTTACCCTTCAGCCTGGCCTTGAGGTCGGCGAACGCCTTGTAGGTGGAAAGCGCTTGAGCACCATCACCTGATGCCGGCCCGCCGCCTGCGGCAGCATCCAGATGGCGCGCGTGTTCGTTTTCATGGCAATAGATGCACAGCAACTCCCAGTTGCTGCCGTCGGGCGGATTGTTGTCGTGGTTGTGGTCTTTGTGGTGCACCGTGAGCTGCAGCACGTTGGCGCGGGTGAATTCGCGCGCGCAGCGTCCGCACACCCAGGGGTAGATCTTCAGCGCCTGCTCGCGGTAGTCCTGTTCGCGCCGCTCGCGGTTGCGCCTGGCCTCGGCCACGACCTGGTCCATTTTGCTGCTGCCGGATGGCGTTTTGCTCGACGGCATGTGCTCTCGGTTCGTTGTTCGTTGTTCGCGGTTCGTTGTTCGTTGATCGAGCCACGAACAACGGGCCACGAGCCACAGACCGAATTGTGCACTGCAGCCGTTCGATTCTCAAGCGCGGTTCCGTTATAATTACGCTTTATCGGCGCTGGTTTCCATGCCTGAAATCCTCAAGCTGCGCGGCAGCCCCGCGCTCTCCGCCTTCCGTCTGGAAAAACTGCAGGCCCGCCTGGCCGAAATCGCGCCGGGCGCGCGCATCGCCGGCGCCGAATTCTGGCATTTCGTCGAGACCGCGCAGACGCTGGATGCGGGCGAGCGCGCCGTGCTGGGCCAGTTGCTGGTGTACGGCGAAGCGGTCCGGCCGGAGCCCCCCTCCGGTGAACAGTATCTGGTGGTGCCGCGCCTGGGGACCATTTCGCCCTGGTCGTCCAAGGCCACCGACATCGCGCGCCAGTGCGGCCTGCCGGCGGTGCGGCGCATCGAGCGCGGCATCGCGTACTACGTCGCGGGCCCAGGCGGGCGGCGCACAGAAGTCGCGGCGCTGCTGCACGATCGCATGACCGAAACCGTGCTCGACGGCCTGGACGGCGCGGAAAGCCTGTTCCGCCATGTGGCGCCGCGGCCGCTCGCCGTCATCGATATGCTCTCGCGCGGCGGCGCCGCGCTGGAGGAAGCGAATCGCGCCATGGGCCTCGCGCTGTCTACGGACGAGATCGAGTATCTGCTCACGAACTTCCGCGCCATCGGCCGCAATCCCACCGACGCCGAACTCACCATGTTCGCGCAGGCCAATTCCGAGCATTGCCGCCACAAGATTTTCAACGCATCCTGGGTGATCGACGGCGTGGCGCAGGCGCACACGCTGTTCGGCATGATCCGCGAGACGGAGCAAGCCCATCTGCTGGGCACTGTG
>JAJZUK010000342.1 GCA_021847125.1 Pseudomonadota bacterium
CTAGCCGGCTATCGTTTTCCCGGGGGGGGGGGCGCCGTAGGGCGGGGAGTAGATCACCAGCACTCGCGCCGGCGTGTCGCTGGTCACGGTAAAGGTGTGGCGCCTGTCCGCCGGAAAAAAGCAGCAGTCGCCGGGACCGAGTTCCCGCGCCTGGCCGTCGATTTCGGCCAGCGCGCGGCCCTCGAGCATGTAACAGACCTGCTCGATGCCGGGATGGCGGTGCGGCAGCGCGCCTTTGCCTTTCTCGATCACGCCCAGGACCAGTTCGACTTTCGTCGCGCCCACGGTTTCCGGGCCGATCAGGCGGTAATTGGTCGTGCCGGTATGGTTCGCCGGGTGATAAGGCGTTACCGACCGCTCGTTGACGAAATACCTGGGCAGGGAATCGGGTTGACTCATGGCGCTCTCGATCTGAGTTTGGAGCTATTCTAGCTCTTGATCCAGATCAAATGCGGACGGAGACTAAGCTATTGACTTGGCTTATAATTACGCCGTAGGAGGTCCGAGTTGCGCCGC
Organism: Pseudomonadota bacterium; assembly: GCA_021847125.1. Next base: position 517 of record JAJZUK010000342.1, read on the forward strand.
TAGACCGGCGCGCCTCGGTTCCATGGTCTGAACTTGCGGAAACGACATGCAGCTTTATGCTCTCGGCCTGAACCACAACACCGCTCCGCTTGCGATCCGCGAGCAGATGGTGTTTCACGCCGAAAAACTGCAGGCGGCGTTACGCGAACTGACCCAGACCAAGCCGGTGGGCGAGGCGGCGATCCTTTCCACCTGCAACCGCACCGAATTGTATTGCTCCGCAGCCGAGCCGCAGGAGGCGCTGCACTGGCTCGCCGATTATCAGCGCGTGAAACCGCAGGAGTTGAAACCCTACCTCTACACCCTGCCCAAGGAACAGGCCGTGCGCCATGCTTTCCGCGTCGCTTCGGGCCTGGAATCCATGGTGCTGGGCGAGCCGCAGATCCTCGGCCAGATGAAGGAGGCCGTGCGCCAGGCCGAGTCGGCCGGCACGCTGGGAACGCTGCTGCACAAATTGTTTCAGCGCTCGTTCGCGGTGGCCAAGGAGGTGCGCACCAATACCCAGATCGGCGCCAACGTGGTGTCGATGGCGGCGGCGTCGGTAAAGCTGGCGGCGCGCATTTTCCCCAGCCTGAAGGAACAGAAGATCCTGTTCATCGGCGCCGGCGAAATGATCGAGCTGTGCGCCACGCATTTCGCCGCGCAGCAGCCGCGCGCGATCACCGTGGCGAGCCGCACGCTGGAGCGCGCGCGTTCGCTCGCGCACCGCTTCAACGGCCGCGCGATCGAGCTGCGCGAGATGTCGGAGCAGCTGCACGAATACGACATCGTGGTGTCCTGCACCGCCAGCTCGCTGCCTATCCTGGGCAAGGGGACGGTGGAGCGGGCGATCAAGGCGCGCCGCCACCGGCCGATGTTCATGGTCGACCTGGCCGTGCCGCGCGACATCGAGCCCGAAGTCGCGTCCATGGACGACGTGTTCCTCTACACCGTGGACGACCTGGGCCAGATGGTGAAGACCGGCGCCGATGCGCGCCAATCGGCGGTGGCGCAGGCCGAGGCCATCATCGAAACCAGCGTCGGCAGCTTTCTGCACTGGCTGTCCGCGCGCGACCTGGTGCCTACCATACGCGCATTGCGCAGCCACGCGGAGGAGGCGCGCGGCGAGGAGATGCAGCGTGCGCTGAAACTGCTTGCGCGCGGCGACGACCCGAAGCAGGTGCTGGAGGCGCTGTCGCACGGACTCACCAACAAGCTCATGCACGCGCCGACGCAGGCGCTCAACGAAGCTTCCGCTGAAGAGCGCACCCGGCTCGCCGAGCTGGTATCGCGCCTGTACCAGATCCGCAGCCCGCGCTAGCTGGCCGCGGACCCGGCATCGTCGCCATGAAGCCTTCTATTGCCTCCAAACTGGAGCAGCTCGCGCGCCGCCTGGGCGAACTCACGCGCCTGTTGTCGAGCGAGGACTCGGTGCGCGTCATGGACAGCTACCGCAAGCTTACGCGCGAACACGCCGAGCTCACGCCGGTGGTCGCGCTGTACGAGTCGTTCAAGCAGGCGCAGGAGGACGCGCACACGGCGCAGGAAATGCTGGGCGATCCGCAGATGAAAGCGTTCGCCGAAACCGAGATGCGCGAGGCGAAGGAGCGCATGGCGGCGATCGAAATCGAATTGCAGAAGCTGCTCCTGCCGAAGGACCCGGACGACGAGCGCAATACCTTCCTCGAAATCCGCGCCGGCACCGGCGGTGACGAGTCGGCGTTGTTTGCCGGCGACCTGTTCCGCATGTACACGCGTTTTGCCGAGCGCAATCGCTGGCAGGTGGAAGTGATTTCGGAAAGTCCGTCCGAGCTCGGCGGCTACAAGGAGGTGATCGCGAAGATCATCGGCCAGGGCGTATTTTCCAAGCTCAAGTTCGAATCCGGCGGCCACCGCGTGCAGCGCGTCCCGGCAACCGAGACGCAGGGGCGCATCCATACCTCGGCCTGCACCGTCGCGGTCATGCCCGAAGCCGATGAAATCAACGACGTGATCATCAATCCGGCGGAAATCCGCGTCGACACGTTTCGCGCCTCCGGCGCGGGCGGACAGCACATCAACAAGACCGACTCCGCGGTGCGCGT
>JAJZUK010000343.1 GCA_021847125.1 Pseudomonadota bacterium
CGGCGTGGTATTGGCGCGGATCTGGTTCTTGATCTTGTCGATCAAAGCGTCGTCGAGCACCAGGCCCTCGCGCAGCTTGACGAACAGCACCACGCGCACGTCCTTGTTCCAGTCCTGCGCTATCACCAGCGATTCGAGCACCTCGTCCAATTGCTCCACCTGGCGGTAGATCTCGGCGGTGCCGATGCGCACGCCCCCCGGATTGAGCACCGCATCCGAGCGGCCGTAGATGATCATGCCGCCGCGCGCGGTCAGCTCGACATAGTCGCCGTGGCACCACACGTTGTGAAAACGGGCAAAATAGGCTTCACGATATTTCTTGCCGTCCGCGTCGTGCCAGAAGCCGATCGGCATGGACGGAAAAGGCCGGGTGCACACGAGTTCGCCTTTTTTCCCCTGCACCGGCCTGCCTGCCTCGTCATACACCTCGACCTTCATGCCGAGACCGCGGCACTGGATCTCGCCGCGATACACCGGCAGCACCGGATTGCCGAGCACGAAACAGGAAATGATGTCGGTGCCGCCGGAAATGGACGACAGACAGACATCGGACTTGATATCGCGGTAGACGTAATCGAAGCTCTCCGGCGCGAGCGGCGAACCGGTGGACAGGATGGCGCGCAGCTTTGCCAGATTATGCGTCGCGCGCGGCCTGAGATTGATTTTGCAGATCGCGTCGATGAACTTGGCCGAGGTGCCGAAGTGGGTCATGCCTTCGGCCTCGGCGAAATCGAACAGAATCGCACCGCGCCGGATGAAGGGCGAGCCGTCGTACAAGAGCAGCGTCGCGCCCGAGGCCAGCCCCGAGGCGAGCCAGTTCCACATCATCCAGCCGCAGGTAGTGAAGTAGAACACGCGGTCGCCCGGCTTCACGTCGGAATGCAGCTGGTGCTCCTTCAGGTGTTGCAGCAAGGTGCCGCCGGCGCCATGCACGATGCATTTGGGTACGCCGGTGGTACCCGAGGAATACATGATGTACAGCGGATGGTCGAAGGGCAATTGCGCGAACTCGATGTCGCGCGCGGCGTGCGCGGCGATGAATTCGTTCCAGCGCTGGACGTTCGGCACGCCCGACAGGTCCGCGTTGCCCGCCAGGTAGGGCACCACCACCACGCGCGCGAGCGTGGGCAGGCGCTGCGCGATCTCGCTCACCTTGGCGAGCGCGTCGATGGCCTTGCCGTTGTACCAATAGCCGTCGGCCGCGAACAGCACCTTGGGCTCGATCTGGCCGAAGCGGTCGAGCACGCCCTGCACGCCGAAATCCGGGGAGCAGGACGACCATATCGCGCCCAGGCTGGCGGCGGCCAGCATCGCCATCATCGTTTGCGGCAGGTTCGGCATATAGCCGACGACGCGGTCTCCCGCCGTCACGCCCGCGGCGCGCAGCGCCTGCGCCAGGCGCGAAACTTCGGCATACAGCTGCGCGTGCGAGATGCGCTGCTCCGCCTTGTCCTCACCCCAGAACACCATCGCTTCGGCCCGGTCGCGCCGGCGCAGCAGGTTCTCGGCGAAATTGAGGCGCGCATCCGGAAACCATTGCGCGCCGGGCATTTGCCCGCCATGCAGCAGCACGCGCGCGCCGCGCGCGCCCGCCTTCACGCCGGCGTACTGCCACAGCGAAGCCCAGAACTGCTCCGGCCGGTCGACCGTCCACCGGTAGAACTCGGGATAAGTGTTGAACTTCAGGCCCCATTCGCGTATCGCCGCGCGCGCGAACGCGGTCACATTGGCGCCGGCGATGCGCGCCTGGCTGGGTTCCCACAGCGGTTTTTCAACTCGCATGATTTAAGGTCCGATAAGTTGACGGATATTCTCGGGCAGGGGCACCGATTTTTCCTTGGCGTAGTCCACCCACACCACTTTGGCCGCGCCCTCGGCGTAGATCTTTTCCGGATCGTAGCTCGGCCGCAGCTCCAGGTAAGTCTCGAGGCTGCTGCGCCCGAGCGCACCCACATAGGTCTTGATCTCGACGTTTCCCGGATACACCAGCTGCTTGATGAAGGTGCAGCTCGCATTGACGATCACCGGCCCCTGCCCTTTGACGGCGGAACGCGCGCCTATGGTCTCGAACCAGGAGATGCGCGCCTGTTCCATATAGCGGAAATAGATGGTGTTGTTGACATGGCCCATGGCGTCCATGTCGCCCCAGCGTATGGGCATGACTTCGGTGTGCACCAGCTTGCGCTTCGCTGCGGTCATCGTATCGGTGTCGCTGAACGGGGACTCGCATTATAATTCTCCTCAGCTCGAACAGGCACGGTCGCATGCGCCTACCGCAGAAGACGCAAGCTTAAACAGGGGTCAACATGCAACGCGAAGCGATGGAATACGATGTGGTGATCGTCGGCGGCGGCCCCTCCGGGCTCGCCTGCGCCATCCGCCTCAAGCAGCTCGCCGCCGAGAAAGGCCGCGAGATCAATGTCTGCCTGATCGAAAAAGGCTCGGAGATCGGCGCCCACATTCTCTCCGGCGCGGTGCTCGAACCGCGTGCGCTGGACCAACTCCTGCCCGACTGGAAGGCGCTCGGCGCGCCGCTGAATACCCCCGCGGGGGAAGACCGTTTCCTGTTCCTCACCG